>NZ_JBHSLW010000027.1:0-11132 GCF_042657265.1 Allobosea eneae | reverse complement strand
ACTGCTTCGCCAAGTCGATTGCCAGCATCCGCATGCCTCTTCTCCCACTCGCCAAAAGCCCTTAGTGAAGGGCGCGGAGCGGGAGGCGTCCATCCCATAATGCCTTGGCCGAGACGATCAATGGCCTCTACAAAACCGAGGTGATCTGGCGCCAGCGGTCATGGCCCAGCGCATCGGCAGTCGAAATGGCCACCCTGCGCTGGGTCGACTGGTACAACAATCAGCGCCTTTTCGGCCCCATCGGCTACATCCCGCCCGCCTAGGCCGAGGCAAACTACTATGCAGCCAAAGAGACCCTCGATATGGTTGCGTGACTCAATTGAAAATGCCTCCGCGAAACCCGGGGCGCTTCAGAGGTTGAATGATTGGAATACCATGCCAATGCTCTGCCGAAGCGCGCCCATGGCTGGACGTTTAAAAGCCACAGGTGTTTGTCGAAAATTGACGCACCCGCTATCCGGCAATTCGAGGCCGTTGAGGCAACGCAGTAGCGTGCTCTTGCCTGTGCCGCTTGCGCCACAAACGACGATTGCCTCGCCCGCCAAGACCTGCAAATTGACAGACTTGAGCACTGCGTGGCCTCCATACGACTTCGAGAGGCCGGTCACTGCGATGATCTCCGGCGGTGGCTGAAAACCCATCGTCGCTCAGTCTCCAACAATTCCTGCCCGCGTCGCCCTGCCGACCCAGCGCTGCGGCCAATGTGAGCGGCCAGAACAAGGGAGCATCACGCCGCCGAAAGCCCGCCGTCTCCAGGTGCTCGGTCCTTTTGTCTCCCTCCCAGATGACGTAGGATGTCACGCGCTGCCGAGAGCGCTATGTCACGGCGCACGCTGTCTACGGCCGATCCAATGTGCGGCGTCAAAACCGTTCGAGGATGGGCGAGCAGTCGGGAAGCGATCTGCGAAGGCCGGTCGGGACGCGCCCAATCCTCGGTCTCGAATACGTCGGCCGCATAGCCACCAAGCTTGCCTGCTTCCAACGCATCCGCGACGGCCGACTCGTCGACGAGGGATCCGCGGGCCGGATTGATGAGCAACGCGCCGGGCTTCATGTCAGCAAGCGCAGCCGTATCGATGATGTGCATGGAAGCCGGCGTTAGGGGCACGGCGAGTACTAGATAGTCACTTCGTGCGAGCAGTTCCGGTCGGTCTCGGCGCAGAAGACCAAGCGCGTCCTCCGCTGCGGGCGAGAGCGGGCGCGCATCGCAATAGGAGATGCGGCAGCGGAAGGGGCGCAGGCGATGCGCGATCGCCTGCCCTACCGCGCCCATGCCCACGATGCCCACCTCCGCCCCATCGAGCCCGATTCCGTAGAGGACCGGGCGCCACCCGGCAAATGGTCGCTCGCGGATCAAGCGATCGCCTGCGACGAGATTGCGCCCCAGAGCGATCATGAGCCCCACGGCCAATTCCGCCGTCGGCGCCGTCAAGAGGTCGGGCACGATAGTCACTGCGATGCCACGCGCGCGGCAGGCCTCGATATCGAAATTATCGGCCCCCTTGAGCGCGCAGGCCACGATCTTCAAATCGGGACAAGCGTCGAGAAAGGCAGCATCCACGTGGTCTGTCATGAAGGCAAGCAGAGCATCGGCATCGTTTGCGCGACGGATGATCTCCGCGCGGGACCATGGCTCGCGTGAAGTGTTGGCTTCGACCGCGCCTCCGGTCGCGAGGAGATCGAGCACCTCCGGATGCGCCCAGTTGGTCACAAGGGTCTTGCGGGCCATGGTTGTCCTCCAGACACCAAATAGAAAAAAAGCGGGGGGCGAAAACAGGGGCGCGCACCGGGCGAGCTTAAGTCGCCGACGCCCTGCAGAAGGCCAAGAATCGGCGCGCCATCGAGCTTTGCGGGCTTTCACGGGCAACGCCTATGTGAAGCGTCTTGTAAATGTCGACTTCCTCGAGATCCAATCTCACGAGGGTGCCCGCCTTAACATCTTCGTCGACCGCATAGGCGAGGACCACGGAAAGCCCGAGGTTGGCCTTCACCGCCTCCTTGACTGCGGCTGTGCTACCGAGTTGGCGCGCCATCCGCAGATGGCCAACGTCCGCGCCAAACACGCCGGCCAGCGCCCGGCCAGTGCCAGTGCCAGGCTCGCCCCCGATGATGGGATGATCGAATAAGGCTTGGCGTGGTATGTGTCGGCGCGCAGCCAGGGGATGTTCGGGGGCGGCGATCACCACGAGCTTTTCCCGGCGCCAATTCAGCCACTCGACGGCTGGATGTTCCTCGCTCCATTCGGTCAGCACCACATCCGCCTCACCGGACACCAGGGCGTCCACCGCCCCGCGATTGGTGCCAATGACGAGATCGACCGCCTCCGGCCTACCGATCTCCCTCTCAAACCTCGCGACTAGCCGCGGCGCGAGGAAGACACCTACATTGCCGCTCGCATGGACTACGAGGCGCCGATCCGCGACGAGCGTGCGCGCGCGCTCCGCCGCGGCGAGAAGAGCTCGGGCTCGCGGCAGAAATATTTCGCCGTCTCGTGTGGGCAATGCGCGGCTGCGGTTGCGCACCACCAGGGGTACGCCAACGAACTCCTCAAGCTTGCGCAAATGCTGTGAAACAGCAGGCTGCGAGCAGGCGAGACGCTCCGCCGCGGATTGAATGCCGCCCTCGTCAATCACTGCGAGAAAGGTCTGAACCTGCATCAGATTCAGCATGAGCGCGTGTCTCCTCCAACCGCGGGACCGCCCGCCGGTTTCGTTGCCTCACAATAAGGCCACATTGATCTAAATACATGAACCATTGATAATTGAAATGCAATGCGGGCGCCCGCAAGAACGCCGAATTTTTTTAAGAAAATAAATGTAACTTATATAATACGTTGAAAAATAAGGAAAATTTAGTGATTGGCCGTAATCTTTCGCTGCATCCATATCGATTGTCACAAAAACGATATGTAATCGTACTGGAAATGTAATTCGAATATGTAATTTATTGGGCGTCGGGAGCAGCCATCGACATCGATCTGCCCTGGAGTGCGGCTGGGGTTTTCCATGGCCGCCCCGACCCAATGCCAACCCAAGAGGTCGTCATGATCACGCGTCGTCACTTCGGAGCGCTCGCCGCCTCCGCTTTGTCACTTCCTCTCGTTGCCGACGCCGCGCGCGGGCAACAGATGCGTAACGGCAAGCTTCATCTGCGCTTCGCCATCGCTCCGGTGCGGCCCACTCCGGCCATTACGATCAAGGAATTCGAGCCGGTGTTTCGCTATCTGGCGGGCGAGCTCGGCGCGACTTACGAGTTAGCGAGCCCCGAGAGCTGGGCCGCCGTCTCCGTCGCCATGAGCAACGGCCACGTGGACATCGGATGGCTCGGCCCATGGGGATATGTCCTCGCCAACCAGCGCGTCGGCACCGAAGTGATCGCCACCGTGAAGTATCGCGGTAAGCCGTCCTATCATGCGATCATTGAGGGGAGGCCCGGGCTGCCGATCAAGGAGTTTCCCAAGGACGCCAAGGGATTGAAGCTCTCCCTCAGCGACCAGGGTAACACCTCTGGCTGGCTCATCCCCTATGCGTTCCTGGTAAAGAGTGGGGTCGATCCGCGCGAGTTCTTCCAGCTGCGCGAGGGCGCCACCTTCGGCAACAACGTCTCCATGATCCAGCAGAGCCTCATCGATCTGGGCTCTAACATGGACCGCGGCCGCAACGGCATGATCGAGGCGGGGGAGATGGATCCCGCCAAGGTGGCGGTCTATTGGACATCCGAGGAGCTGCCGAACGACGCCATCTGCGTGCCCAAGGGCTTCGATCCGGCGCTGAAGGCGAAGATTCTCGACATCCTGGTGTCGCTACCGGAGGACAAGGCTCAGGCCCTGATGGGCAGCGGCTACAACGGCTTCGTGCCGGCGACCCATACCGATTACGGCATCATCGAAGAGGCTGGCCGTATCACCGGTAAGCTCAAGTCCTGAGGCCGCCGTCGGCGCCCGTGGGCGCCGGTCCTTCCATGCTCCGCCTCGGCGCCCAAGTCCGCCGGGGCGCCCTTCGCGCGCATGTGGCGCTGGGAGACCAACATGACCATCGTAAGCTTCGACGAACGTCGCTATCGAGAGCCCGCTCAGTCCCCCTTTGGCTGGCGCAACCTGAGGCGTATCCTCGTCTTTCTCACCGTCGCCCTGTTCCTCGGTGCGTGCTTCTCCGCGGCGAAGGTCGATCTCGGTAAGCTCGCCGACGGACTGCCCAAGATCGCCTCGTGGTTCACTCAGATGTTTCCGCCGGACCTGCGAGACATCGACCAGGTACTGCGAGACGCCTTCCAGACCCTCGCCATGGCGACGGTGGGCACCATCGGTGCGCTTCTGGTCTGTATACCGCTCGTGCCGCTCGCAGCGCGCAACACTACGCCGAACCTCTTCGTCTACCGATTGGTGCGGGCTGCGTTTGGGGTGCTGCGCGGCACCGAGATACTCGTATTCGCTCTCATTTTCGTGGCGGCGGTGGGCTTTGGACCCTTCACCGGGGTGCTCGCCATCATGTTCAATATGGTCGGCGCGCTCGGCAAGCTGCTCACCGAAGTGATCGAGCCTGCCGATCCAGGCCCAGTAGAGGCTGTAGAACTCACCGGTGCCGGCCCAGTGCGGGCGTTCCGCTACGCGATGCTGCCGGACGTTTGGCCAAACATCGTCGCTGTGACCCTCTACATCTGGGAATTTAACGTGCGCGCCTCCACCGTGCTCGGCATCGTGGGAGCCGGAGGTATCGGGCAGACGCTGAAGGATTCCATCGACCTGCTCGACTTCCCCAAGATGGCCACTGTGCTGGGCATCATCCTCGTCATGGTAATCGCCATCGACATGCTGAGCGGCTACCTGCGTCGCCTCGTGTTGAGCCCCGAGACCGCTGCCACCCGCGCGGGCACCCCGACGCGCCTCCCTGAAGCCGAACCCCGCGCCTGACCGGCCGACGGGAGACAGACTCATGAACGACATTTCCCTTACGCATCTCTCCTCCAACCGATCGCTGACAGGGGACGGTGGCGCAGCTATCGCTGTGCGCGACGTTGGTAAGGCGTTCCAGGGCCGCGTAGTGCTGGAGCGTATCTCCTGTGATGTACCGAAAGGCCAGTTCGTGGTGCTGCTCGGCCCGTCGGGCTGCGGTAAATCCACCTTGTTCCGCTGCCTCACGCGTCTCATCGAGCCCGACAGCGGCACTGTCACCATGCACGGAACCGAAGTGACGTCGCTGCGGCCGGCAGCCCTCAAAGCGCTGCGGCGCGAGGTGGGGTTCGTGTTCCAGCAGTTCAATCTGGTGAAGCGCTTCAGCGCCATCGACAATGTGCTGGCGGCTCGCCTCGCAACGATGCCGCTTTGGCAAGTGTTGCTGCGCCGCTTCAGCGAACAGGACCGGCAACTCGCCCTCGCATGCCTCGACAGCGTGGGCCTGATCGACCAAGCATACCAGAGGGCGGAACGACTGTCCGGCGGTCAGCAGCAGCGGGTGGCCATCGCCCGCGCTTTCGCCCAGCAGGCGGAGCTGATCCTGGCCGACGAGCCTATCTCCAGCCTCGATCCGGAATCCTCGGAAAACGTGCTTCAGATCCTCCAGCGGGCAGCGCGTGAGCGCGGGTTCACAGTGCTGTGCAGCCTGCACCAGGTGGACCTCGCCGTGCGTTTTGCCGATCGCATCATTGCCCTACGCCGGGGTCGACTGTTCTTCGATGGGCCAGCGACAGCCTTTACCTCGGACTTGCGCGAGGAGCTTTACCGTGCCCAACGCGCCTGACCTTATGCAGCAAGTCGAGAACATGGCCGTTGCCGCAGCTCTCGAGCGCGACGCGGATCGGGGACGTCTCCTTGAGATCCTGCTCGAGGTCCGCGACGCCAAGGGTGGTGTAGGCATCTCGAAACAGGGCCTCATGCAGGTCGCCGAGCGCCTGCACCTGTTTCCAGCCGAGGCCTATGAGGTGGCCACCGCATTTCCGGCGGTGAACTATGCCGCCGCAGCGCCCTATGCCACAGAACGGTGCGGGGATCTCGTCTGCGCTCTGATGCACGGTACCGATGCCGGCGTGGGCGTGTGTCGCAACCGCTGTGACGGCGCGAGGACGGAGCCGGACCCGCGCGGCTTCGCAGCTTATCGCGCAGCCGGGGGATACCAGGTGCTTGATCGCCTGCGGGCCTATCCAGGAGAGCGCACCTCCCTCTTGGAGCGCATCGCCACACATCAGGCGGTAGGGCGCGCGGGGGTGGGCTTTCCGGTTGCCGAAAAGTGGCGTCAGGCCATGGCTGTAGGCCGGACGCCGGTCATCATTGTAAACGGCGACGAAGGCGAACTCGCGGTGTTCAAGGATCGGTTCATCCTGGAGAGCGATCCCCATGGCGTGGTGGAAGCGGCTCTGGTCGCAGCCCGCATCACCAGTGCGGACAAGATCTTCTTCTACGTGCGCGACGACTACGCACCCATCCACGCTATTGTGCGGCGAGCGATGAAGGATGTCGTTGAGGCAGGCTTCACGGACGGGATCACCTTGGAACTGCGGCGAAGCGGCGGGGCCTTCATCTGCGGAGAGGAGACTGCCCTTATTGCCAGCCTCGAAGGGCGTCCGGCTCGGCCGGTAGAGCGACCGCCGTTCCCCACCACGCGCGGCTATCTCGGCCGGCCGACCATTCTCCATAACGTGGAGACCTACTTCCGTCTGCGCGCCGCTTGGAGCACCATTTCCACGCCGGAAGTTCCGGTCTCGTCGCTGCTGGATGCTGGCGTGGTGCTATTCAGCGTCTCTGGCCGGGTGCAGGCACCGGGGCCGAAGCCGGTTCGAGACCTTGCGCGGCTTTCGGACCTCGTGGAGGCCGCCGGCGGCCTCGTGGGCGGCGTAGAACTCGGCGGCATGGTGATCGGCGGCTCTTCCGGCACCATCGTGTCGGCAGCCGACTGCCAACGGCCCCTCGCCGATCTGAAACGCGAAGGACTGAGACTCGGCACCGGCGGCGCCATCGTCTTCGGTGCTGACGACGATAGGCGCGTGATTGCATCAAGGATGGCTGCGTATCTCGCGCGCGAGAGCTGCGGCCAGTGCGGGCCGTGCAGGGTAGGAACCGGGAAGGCCCGTGATGTCCTTGCCGCTCCCGGAACCCTCGACACCGCGCTCATTGAGGATCTCTCTACTGTGATGACCGAAGCCTCCCTGTGCGCGCTGGGCCGCAATGCGGGGCGCTTCCTGTCTCGCCTGTCCCCCCTTCTCGCTTCGCAGGACGCATGATCACCTTCGACATCACAATCGACGGGCAAACCGTTGTTGCTCAGCGCGGTCAGACCCTTCTCGCGGCGGCGACGGCGGCAGGGCTCGACCTGCCGCATCTGTGCGGTTCCACGCGTGTCGGCTACCCCGCCGTCGGCAGTTGCCGCACCTGCCTCGTGGAGGTCGAAGGCCTTACCGATCTCATGCCCGCTTGCCGTCATCCGGCCACGCCTGGCCTGAGTGTACGTACCGATACCCAGCGGACGGAGCGGGTGCGCCGCCTCGCCATCGAACTGCTCGGAGCAGAAATGAGCACCGAGGCCCGCGCGCGTCATCCTGACAGTCCCTTCATGGCGTTGGCCGAACGAGCAGGCGCCGATCCGGCACGCTTCGGAGCCCGGACCGAGGCCCGTGCGAGCGACACCAGCCACCCCGCCATGATATTCGATCCAGAAGCCTGTATCCGTTGCGGCAAGTGCCGAGCGGGCTGCCGCGATGTTCAGGTGAACGGTGTGATCGCCCTCGCCGGGCGTGGCGATGCCATCCATATCTCGTTCGATTCCGGCCTAGCTATGGGCGAGAGCCAGTGCGCATCCTGCGGCGAGTGCGCCCAGGTCTGCCCCACAGGCGCGCTAATACCGAAGGCGCTACAGGAGGCGGGTGGGCGGGCCGCCATCACGACGAGCGGCGAAACGGTGTGTCCCTTTTGCAGCGTCGGATGCCGAGTGACTCTCCATCAGGCGGATGACCGCATCATCTGGGCGGAGGGGGCCGACGGTCCGGCGAACCATGGCCGGTTGTGCGTGAAGGGCCGCTTTGGCTTCACATACCTGCGACATGCTGACCGCCTGACGATGCCGCTCATCCGCCGCCCGGGAGTGCCGCGGGATACTGGCGCTGGCCTGCGGGGCCCACAAGTTATGGACCTCTTCCGCCCAGCGAGCTGGGACGAGGCACTCGATGCCGCTGCCAAAGGCTTTCGTCGCGTGCGGGCACGTCACGGCGGAGCGGCGCTCGCTGTGCTGGGCTCTGCCAAGGGCTCCAACGAGGATGCCTACCTACTTCAGAAGCTCGCGCGTGCTGGCTTCGGAACGCCGCATATCGATCATTGCACGCGTCTGTGCGCCTCCGTGCCACCCTTGGCCGAGGCGACCGGTCTCGCCGCGGTGACAGCGCCCATCGAAGAGATCGCCAACGCCGATGTGGTGCTCATGGTCGGCTCCAATCCGGACATGAATCACCCTGTGGCAGCCTCCTTCATGAAGGGAGCGCTACGGAGCGGTACTCGCCTGATCCTCGTGGATCCGCACGGACAGTCCCTGTCGCGTTTCGCAACGCACCACTTCCGCATCGCTCCCGGTACCGATGTCGCCTTGCTGTCAGCCATGACGCGCTTTGTTATCGAAGAGGGGTTATACGACCGGGTCTTCGTTGCCGAGCGAGTGGAGGGCTTCGAGGCCCTACGCCGCCGAGTGGCGCCCTTCACCCCGGAGGTGGCTGCACACATCTGCGGGGTGAAGAGCGAGGAAATACGAACAGCAGCGCGCTTATTCGCAGGGGCCCACGCCGCCATGACGTTCTGGGGCATGGGCGCGTCGCAGCACGCCTTCGGCGCCGACAACATCCGTGCCGCCATCGCTTTCGCCCTAGTCTGCGGGCAGGTGGGTCGGCCGGGGGCGGGGCTCCACCCCCTTCGCGGACAGAACAACGTGCAAGGTTCGTGCGACGCAGGGCTGCTGCCGAACTATCTACCGGGCTACCGAGACCTGGATGATGCGGCTGAGTGTGCCGTGTTCGAGCACTTGTGGGGGGGCCGCATGTCGCTCTCACAAGGCCTATCGGTGGTGGAGATGTTCGATGCTGCCCGGCTCGGCGTCGTACATGGCCTCTATGTGGTGGGCGGCAATCCGGCCTTGGCCAACCCTGATCTCGCCGCGACCCGTGCAGCCCTGGTGGGACTCGATCACCTGGTTGTGCAGGACATCTTCCCCACCGAGACGGTGGCCTATGCCGACGTAGTATTGCCCGCCGCAGCATTGGCCGAGCGCGAGGGCACCGTGACGAACACCGACCGCATCGTGCAGCGCATCACTCCCGCATTGCCGCCGCCCGGCGCCGCCCGCCCGGATTGGATGATCATACGAGACCTCGCGGTGCGTCTCGGCTTGCCGTGGGAGCAGGTCAGCGTGGAGAGCATCTTCGAGGAAATGGCGGGTGTGGTGCCGACGTTGAAGGGCTTTCATTGGCCGCTCCTGGCGAAAGCCGGTCATGCCCGTTACCCATTACAGGGGGAAGGCACTAGCGACAGCCTGTTCGGCGACGGCTTCCTCCGTGGGGAGCGGGCTCTCATTGCGCCCCTTGACGCAAGCGGCGTCGACGAAGCGCCCGATGCGGAATTCCCCTTCATCCTTATGACAGGTCGCTTGCGGGAGCATTGGCACACGGGTTCCATGACGCGCCGGTCCCCGGTTCTGGAAACCCTGAGCCCTGAGCCGCGCGCGCACCTGCATCCCGACGATCTGGTCGGGCTGCAGCTTGCGGCCGGCGACGAGGTGGAGGTGCGCACACGGCGTGGCGCAGTCCATCTTCCGGTGCGGCCGGACGCCTCCATCCGGCCGGGCGTGGTGTGGATGGCCATGTCGTTTTTCGAGGCAGCCGCCAATGAACTGACGATCGGCCGTCTTGATCCGACGACGCGCGTTCCCGAATTTAAGTTCTGTGCTGCTGCGGTCAAAAGGAAAAATTAAAGAGCACGCGATTCGGAGATCATGCCAACGCGTACCGCCTTGAAACAGATCCCAAGGCCGTTGGACTATTACCAACTCTCTTTTATCAGAGCCGATAGGCTCAGAGCCCGTTTGAAAAATCGTGTGTCGTAGGATTCCCGCGGGGTCGGGTTTGTGATTCAAGCTCTGGATGTGGACGCCAGAGCAGCGGGGCCGGATGGCCGAGATCGCCCGGAAGACGAAGCGTTATCCGTCGGATCTGACGGATGAGGAATGGGAGCGGATGGCTCCGCTGATGCCTGCGCCCGGGCGTCGCGGCCGTCCGCGCGAGGTCGAGTTCCGCGAGGTCATGAACGCGGTGCGCTATCTGGTTCGTTCGGGCTGCGGCTGGCGGATGCTGCCGTTTCATTTCGGGCACTGGCGCACGGTCTACGGCTGGTTCCGCGAGTTGGCGCGGCGCTTCCTGTTCCAGACCATCCACGACGTCGAACTGATGCTTGACCGCGAGCGGGCCGGGCGCGAGGCGAGCCCGACGGCGGCCGTGATCGACAGCCAATCGGTCAAAGCTCCGCAAGCAGAAACAAGAGGTTACGATGCCGGCAAGAAGATCGTTGGGCGCAAGCGGCACATCGCGGTGGACACCGACGGACGGCTCCTGATGGTCAACCTGACGCCCGCCGACATCTCCGACAGCGCCGGCGCGCAGGCCATTCTCGCCGCCATCCGCAAGCGCTGGCCCTGGGTGAAGCACCTCTTCGCCGACGCCGCCTACGACAGGCTCAAGCTCATGGACAAGGCGGCCTATCTCGACTTCGTCGTCGAAATCATCCGACGCCGCGACGGCGCAAAGGGCTTCGAGGTGCTGCCGCGCCGCTGGGTCGTCGAGCGAACCTTCGGATGGATGACTCGATGGCGCCGCCTCGTGCGCGACTACGAGCGTCGCATCGACGTCTCAAAGGCCATCATCCTCGTCGCCATGGGCGGAAATCTCATCCGCAGAAACGCCCATCCCTGAATTTCCAAACGGGCTCTCAGTGGATGCCGGTGAACACAATGCGCCATGGTTAGTCGATGAGTTTATTCCAAGCGTGGCAGCGCCTATCGATAATACACGACCTTAGAGCCCGTCCCGAAAGGGTTGAGCGACTGGGGCACTCGTGATTCCAAGGGGTTGTTCAGGCCATCTTGGAGCGAGCGATGTGGACCCCAGCCACT
>NZ_JBHSLW010000026.1:0-149233 GCF_042657265.1 Allobosea eneae | reverse complement strand
AGTAGAGCGGCCCCGCCAGCGGCGGCGCCGTCTCGATGGCCGCTTTATAGGAGCACCCCCGAGCCCCTGTCAACAACCCAAATGAAAGTTTTTCGACAAAAGTGGATCTCGGCCTGCAAATGGCGTGATTTCAATGGCTTAGACTTTATCCGGCAAACGGAGCCGGGCAAATCCGGACCGATTTCACCCAGATCGCCACTCCGGTCGCTTTGCTCCAGACGGGAGCCGCTCGACCTGATCAGCTCCCCTCGACCTTGCCCGCCACTGCTCCCGCGCTCATACCCAGTCCTTATGGGCCGACCGGCCCATCATTCTCCCCTCGCGAAGCGGCCCGAGCGATGAGCAATTCCCTCCTCTATCTCTCGCATCAGGACGTGCGGGCGTGTGCCGTGACTCCGCGCGAGGCACGCGAGGCCGTGCTCAGTGCCTTCAGCGACCATTCTGCCGGCCTGAACCGGAGCCTGCCGAAGAGCGCGCTCGCGCTTGGGCCCGGCCACGCCTTCCAGGCGATGATGGCGGCGTCGGAAGCTCAGGAGATCGCCACGGTGAAATGGGTCGCTTCCGCCCCGACGCAGCCGGGCGGTTCCATGCCGAGCGTGAGCGCGCTGATCTGCGTCAGCGACTACGTCACGGGCGCCCCGCTCGCGATCCTCGACGGCGACGAGATCACGCTGGTGAGGACCGCAGCTATGTCGGCTGCGGCCGCCTCATTGCTCGCGCCGCCCGAAGCAGGCACGATCGGCTTCGTCGGCTGCGGCCTGCAAGCTCATGCTCATCTTGCCGCCTTCTGCGATCTCTACCCGGGTCTCGCGACCGCGCTGATGCTGAGCCGCAGCCGTAGCTCGGCCCAGCGCCTTGCTGAGGCTGCCGACGCATACGGTCTCGCCACCGAAATCGTCGACGATGCCGATACGCTCCTCGCCCGCAGCGATCTCGTCATCTCCATGGTCCCGGCGGCGCCGGGCTTACGCCCGTTCCTCGATGCCAGGCGAATGAAGCCGGCCGCCTTCGCCGCCGCGGTCGACACGGGCCGAAGCTTGCTGCCCGAGGCCCTGCCGGCCTTCGATGTCCTCGTAACCGACAGCCTCGCCCAGTCGCAGGCGCCCTATGATGTCGATGGCCAGCAAGTGACGAGCGTCCGCTTCGGCCATGACCTCACCACGCTGTCGCAAGCACCGCTCGCCGATGCCGGAACGAGGCGCTCGCTGTTCTGCTTCCGCGGCTTTGCGCTGGCCGATCTCGCGCTCGCGCATCTCGTGCTGGAGAAAGCGCGCACCGCAGGCATCGGGATCGCCTTGCCGCGCTAGCATCCCTGCCATGCGCCGGCTTTCCCTTCGCGTGCAGGAGGCCTACTTTCCATGCATCGAGGCGTTCCGGATGGGCGATGGCAATGACGAAGGGTTCAGATCTCCTGGTGGCCGCGCTCGAGAACGAGGGCGTCGACCGCATCTTCGGCGTTCCCGGCGAGGAAAATCTCGACGTCGTCGAGTCGCTCCGGACCTCGAAGATCGAGCTCGTCCTGACCCGGCACGAGCAGGCCGCCGCCTTCATGGCGGCGACGCATGGCCGGCTGACCGGCAGGCCGGGCGTCTGCATCGCGACGCTGGGACCCGGCGCGCTCAACTTCTCGACCGGAGCGGCCTATGCCCATCTCGGCGCCATGCCGATGATCCTGATCACCGGCCAGAAGGCGATCATGAGCGCCAAGCAGGCGCGGTTCCAGATCGTCGATGTCGTCGCCTCGATGAAGCCGCTGACCAAGATGACCCGGCAGATCGTCAGCGCCGCCAGCATCCCGGCGGTGGTGCGCGACGCCTTCCGCGTCGCGATGGAGGAACGGCCCGGCCCGGTGCATCTCGAACTGCCGGAGGACATCGCCGGCGAGGAGGTCGCCAATGTGCCGCTGATCCCGGTGCATCCGCTGGAGCAGCCGGTGGCTGATCCGAGGGCGATCGCCCGCGCGGCCGAGATGATCCTCGCTTCCAAGCGGCCTCTGGTGATGATCGGCGCCGCCGGCAACCGGCCGCGACTGGTCGAGCCGCTCTCCGATTTCGTGCGGCGGGTCAAGCTGCCCTTCTTCAACACCCAGATGGGCAAGGGCGCCGTCACCGGCGGCTCAAACCTCTATGTCGGCACCGCCGCCCTGTCCGAGGGCGACTATGTCCACCAGGCGGTCGACCGGGCCGACCTGATCATCGCGATCGGCCACGACACAGTCGAGAAGCCGCCCTTCCTGATGCAGAGCGCCGGCGGGCCAAAGGTGATCCATGTCGGCTACCAGTCGGCGACGGTCGAGCAGGTCTACCACCCCGATGCCGAGGTGATCGGCGATATCGGCGCGACCGTCACGGCGCTGGCGGAGCGGCTGGGCGGCCGGCTCGAAGCCGATCCGGTCATGCTGGAATTGCGCCAGAAGATCCTCGCGCACCTCAACGACCGCTCCGAGGAGGATCGCTTCCCGATCACGCCGCAGCGCATCGTCCATGAGATCCGCGCGGTGATGCCGGAGGACGGCATGGTCTGCCTCGACAACGGCATGTACAAGATCTGGTTCGCGCGGAACTACCGCACCCATGTCGCCAACACGCTGCTGCTCGACAATGCGCTGGCGACCATGGGCGCCGGTCTGCCCTCGGCGATGATGGCGGCGATGCTGCATCCCCAGCGCCGGGTCATGGCGGTCTGCGGCGACGGCGGCTTCATGATGAACAGCCAGGAGATGGAGACCGCCGTCAGGCTCGGCCTCAACCTCGTCGTCGTCATCCTCAACGACAGCGCCTATGGCATGATCCGCTGGAAGCAGGCGGTCGACGGCTTCGCCGATTACGGCATGAGCTTCGGCAATCCCGATTTCGTCGCCTATGCCAAGGCCTATAGCGCCAAGGGCTCGCGCGTCGGCTCGGCAGCCGAGCTGGTGCCGACGCTGGAAGCGGCCTTCGAGGGCGGCGGCGTGCATCTCGTCGAGGTGCCTATCGACTATTCCGAGAACACCCGTGTGCTCGTCGAGGAGCTGCGCAACAAGACGCCGGATATCGAGCTGGCTTGAGACGGAGCCAGCCTTCGACTCCCAAGGCCCTCATCCTGAGGAGCCATTTCGGAGAAATCGCGTCTCGACGGATGCTCCAGAGATCACTGGAACCATCCTTCGAGACACCGCTACGCGGCTCCTCAGGATGAGGGCTGTTGTTCCAGCGATAAGGATAGTCCGATGCTGACAGTGGTCCAGGCCTATGATCGCGCCCCGATCGAGGAGATCGCCACCGACGATGCCACGGCGCTCGAAGCCAAGCTGCAAGCGGCCGAAAAAGTCTTTCGCGATCGCGATAACTGGCTCAAACCGCATGAGCGGATCGCGATCCTGCGCAAGCTCGCCGAGCTCCTGTCGGCCAAGCGCGACCATTTCGCCCGCCAGATCGCACGCGAAGGCGGCAAGCCGCTGACCGATGCGATCATCGAGACCACCCGCGCCATCGACGGCGTCCACAACGCCGCCGACGAACTCCGGAATTTCGCCGGGCGCGAAATCCCGATGGGGCTGACGCCGGCGGCCGTGAACCGCTGGGCCTTCACCACCAAGGAGCCGATCGGCATCGTCGCAGCGATCTCGGCCTTCAACCACCCGCTCAACCTGATCGTCCACCAGGTCGCGCCGGCAATCGCCGTCGGCTGCCCGGTGATCATCAAGCCGGCGAGCACGACGCCGCTCTGCTGTCGCGACTTCGTCGCGCTGGTGCACGAGGCCGGGCTGCCGGAGGCCTGGTGCCAGATGTTCATGCCGGAGACGAACGAACTCGCCGAGGCGCTCGTGACCGACAAGCGCATCGCCTTCCTCAGCTTCATCGGCTCGGCCAAGGTCGGCTGGTACCTGCATTCCAAGCTGGCGCATGGCGCGCGCTCGGCTCTGGAGCATGGCGGGGCGGCGCCGGCGATCGTCGATCGCAGCGCCGATCTCGACAGGATCATCGAGCCGCTGGTCAAGGGCGGCTACTACCATGCCGGCCAGGTCTGCGTCTCGACGCAGCGCATCTACGTGCATGAGGAGATCGCGGATAGCTTCACCGAGCGGCTGCTGGCGCGCGTCACCAAATTGCGCACCGGCGACCCCGTGCTGAAGGAGACCGAGGTCGGCCCGCTGATCCTGCCCAAGGAAGCGGATAGGGTGGCGAACTGGATCGACGAAGCCGTGAAGGGCGGGGCGAAACTTGCGCTCGGCGGCAAGCGGCTCTCGGAGACGACGCTGGAACCGGCGGTGCTGCTCGACCCGGCCGCCGACGCCAAGGTCTCGCAGCTCGAGGTCTTCGGCCCGCTGGTCTGCGTCTACCGCTACAGCAAGCTCGACGAGGCCATCGCCCGGGCCAATTCGCTCAACGTCGCCTTCCAGGCCAGCGTCTTCGCACAAGATATCGACGTTGCGCTGCGCGCCGCCGAACGGCTCGACGCCTCGGCGGTGATGGTCAACGACCCGACCGCCTTCCGCACCGACTGGATGCCCTTCGCCGGCCGCAAGGAATCCGGCTACGGCACCGGCGGCATCCCCTACACCATGCGCGACATGACGCAGGAGAAGATGATCCTGCTGAACAGGCGCTGAGAACCTTCAGCGCTTGAGCAGCAGCTTGACCTTGGCCAGCGCCGAGTCCTGCTCCTCGTGATAATCGATCAGGCTGCGAAAGCGCCCTTCCGCATCCATCAGATAGACGGAAGCCGTGTGGTCCATGGTGTATCCGTCCTGCGTCGGGATGCGCTTGGCATAGGCCTTGTAGGCCTTCAGTGCCGCATCGACCTCTTCCTGCGTGCCGGAGAGCCCGACGATGCGCGGATCGAAGGATTGCAGATAGAGCGCAAGCTGCGACGGCGTATCGCGCTCGGGATCGACGGTGACGAAGAGCACATTGAGCTTGTCGGCGTCGGCGCCGAGCTTGCCGAGCAGAGTGGTAAGCTCGAACAGCGTGGTCGGGCAAACCTCGGGACAATGGGTGAAGCCGAAGAAGACCAGCGTCGGCTTGCCGAGATAATCGGCCTGCGAGACCTTGCGGCCGGTATGGTCGGTCGAGGTGAAGGGGCCGCCGACATCGGCCAGCGGGGTCGATACGGACCCGCCCGAGTTCGGCCGGCCGGGCCCGTCGACGCGCCACCAGCCGAGCGTGATCGCTCCGGTGGCGAAGGCGACAAGGATAACGGCAGCCCAGGCGCCGTAACGGATGATCTTGAGGATCGGCATGGTGTTTTGTCTGGCGTCCGGCCTGCCCGGCGTCAACGCGACGGAATCGACCCGGTCGCCGATGCCTGCTGCGGCTCATCGTCGCCGCCAGCGCCATAAGGATCGGCCAGCGCCGCCTGCGGCGCGCTGATCTCGACCTTGCCGGCGACCATGGGCTGCATGCGCTCCGGCCCGATAGTGCGCAACAGCTTGCGGAAGCTCTGGTGCATGCCGCCGTCCATCAACGCATAGCTCATAGCCGGCAAGCTGCCGGAGAGTTCGGCAATGCGGGCCTGATCACGCTCGCTACGGGCCGCGACCAGAGGCGCGACCTCGGGATCGGTCTCATAGGCCGGGCACGGCGCGCCGGGGACGAAGGCCGAGGCATCGCCCGCCGGATTGAAGACATAGCGGCCGCCGCAGGTCGCGAGCCGAGGCGGTTGGCGCGTCGCCTCGAAATGATCCGAACCTTCCTTGAGATTGCGCCAGAAGGCGATGTTCGGATTGCTGCGATGGCGCGCCAGGTTCTCGGGCGTCATCCGGAAGGGGAAGGCCTGGACCTGGAAGCTGCGCTGGCCGCCGGCGAAGGCTTCGCGCGCGAGACCATAGAGTTCCGTGACACCGTCATCGGTCATGGCGTAGCAGCCGGCCGAGGTGCAGGCGCCGTGGATCATCAGGGCCGAGCCGGTATAGCCTTGCGCCTTCTCCAGCGCGTTGGGATAGCCGAGATTATAGGACAGGTAATAGGCCGATTTCGGATTCATCAGCTCCGGCGTCACCGTATAGAAGCCCTCCGGCGCCTGCCGGTCGCCCTCGCGCTTCTTCGGGCCGAGCTGGCCGGACCAGCGGCACATCGGATAGGTCTTGAGCAGGGCATACTGGCCGGAGCGATCGCGCTTCCAGACCTCGAGCTCGCTCTCCTTCTTGTAGAGGCGCACGACGATCGGGTCGGCCTGGCTCATGCCCTTCGCCGACATCTGCGAGACGAGCGCGGCCGGCAATGGCTGATTGCCACGGCCGTCTCCCTCCATCCCGACACAGGACGAGAGGGCGACAGCGGCGACGCCGAGCAGCGCAAAGCGCCGGAGACGCTGAACTATAGAGCGATCGGACATGGCTAAAATTATCGGCGTCTGGCGCTAACGACTCGTGAACGGCGCCGGCAGAGCCTGGTAGCCCAAAATGTCAGGCCGAGCGGCCGATGGCGCGCTTGGCCGTCTCGACCGCGCCGGCGCATTGCGGCGCGATCTCGACCAGCACGACATCAGGGCCCGCCATCCCGGTCCAGAAGCGGACGACCTGGACGGCAGCCCAGCCCGGATTCTCGCCGACGCGCGACACGATGGCGGGTGTCGCGCTGCGGGCGCAGGCAGCGACCTTCTCGGCGCTGTCGCGCGGGATGCCGAGCGCCCCGAGCTGGCTGGTGATAGCGCCCTGGATCGGGTCGAGGATCAGAAGCGAGACCAAGGCGGCGATGAACGATTCCATGGTGCGGCTTTCAGCTGTGCCTGTGTCGAAATTGCGGTGGCTCAGATCCGCTGCGCGTGACCGGCAGCCCGGTTCATCGCCGGCAGGGCGGCCAGCAGCATCAGCACCACGCCAAGGGTCAGCGCGATATCGGCGCCGTTGAAGGTCGGCCAGTGCCAGTCGCCCCAATGCACATCGAGGAAATCGGTGACCGCACCCTGGCGCCAGCGGTCGATCGCATTCCCGAAGGCCCCGCCCGCCATCAGCGAAAGACCGATACGTTCGAGGCAATGCCCGGCGAACGTCGCCCAGACCAAAAGGCCGAAGCCGGCCCCGAACTTGAACAGGCCGAGCAGGCCGGGCCAGGCTTCCAGCGTATCGCGGAACAGGCCGAAGCTGACGCCGGTGTTGAAGCCGAGGCGCAGGTTGAGGAAGGGCGTGATCGCGATCTGCCGGGGCGGATTGAGCACGATCTCCAGCATCAGCCATTTGCTGGCCTGATCGAGCCCGGCGGCGGCGAGAGCGATTGCAGCAACATAGGCAAGTCTGTGCGGCCAGGTCATGCGGCACCTTCGGCCGCGATGAGGCGGAAGAGCGCGCTCTCCATGCCGGACACGGATCGCTCCTTCAGCCGACCTTGCCGGCGTCGAAGCGCAGCAGGCGCAGCGCGTTCGCGGTCACCAGCACGGTCGCGCCGGTATCGGCGAGGATCGCGACCCACAAGCCGGTATAGCCGAGCACACTGGTGACCAGGAACACCGCCTTCAGGCCGAGCGCGATCACGATATTGGCGCGGATATTGCCCATCGCCGCCCGCGCCAGCCGGATCATGGCGGCGATGTCGCGCACCCGGCTCTTCAGCACCGCGCCATCGGCCGTTTCGAGCGCGACATCGGTGCCCGAGCCCATGGCGACGCCGATACTCGCGGCAGCTAGTGCGGGGGCGTCGTTGATGCCGTCGCCGACCATCATCACCGGCGCTTCACGCGCGAGTTCCTTGATGGCCGTGACCTTGTCATCCGGCATCAATTCGGCCTTGTGCTCCAGACCGAGCGAGCCGGCGATGGCGGCGCCAGTGCGGGCATTGTCGCCGGTCAGCATCACCGAGCGGATGCCGAGCGCCTTGAGTTCGGCGATGGCGGCGGCAGCGTCTTCGCGCGGCTCGTCGCGCAGGGCGATCAGTCCCACAAGCGCACCATCGGCGATGACGGCAGCGACGGTCTTGCCGGCGATTTCGAGCCGCTCGACCGCTTCCAGCGCCGCCGCATCGAAGCTGGCGCGATCCCTGGCATGACGTGGCGCGCCGACGAAGACGGCGATGCCGTCGAGCTCGCCGGTGACGCCCTTGCCGGCGATCGCAGCTGCGTTTGCGGCGGCACGCACCGGGACGCCGTCCGCCTTGGCGCGGGCGAGGATGGCGAGCGCCAGCGGGTGGCTGGAGCCGGTCTCGACGGCTGCAGCGAGCTCGACGACCCTGCGCTCCTCACTAGTGAGCGCGACGATTTCCGTGACACGCGGCTCTCCGGCGGTCAGCGTTCCCGTCTTGTCGAAGGCGACGACGCCAGTGCGGGCGGCCGCCTCGATCACCACGCCGCCCTTGAGCAGCAGGCCCTGGCGCGCGCCGGTCGAGAGCGCCGCCGCGATCGAGGCCGGCACCGAGATGACCAGCGCACAGGGGCAGCCGATCAGCAGCAGCGCCAGTGCCCGGTAGATCCAGACTGACCATTCGCCACCGAAGGCGAGCGGCGGCACCAGCGCGACCAGGATGGCGAGGCCGACGATCGCCGGCATGTAGATACGCGAGAAGCGGTCGATGAAGCGCTCGGTCGGGGCGCGCGCCTCCTGCGCCTCCTCGACCAGGCGGATAATCCGGGCGATGGTGTTGTCCTGCGCCGCCTTCTCAACGCGCACGCGCAAGGCCGCCTCGCGATTGACCGAGCCGGCATAGACGGGATCGCCGAGGCCCTTGGTCTTCGGTACGGATTCGCCGGTGATCGGGCTCTCGTCGATGCCGGAGATGCCGTCGCTGATGGCGCCATCAGCGGGGATGCGGTCGCCCGGGCGCACCAGCACGATCTGGCCGACCCTGAGCGCGGCCGCGTCGACCTGCCGGGTCTCGCCGTTCTCCTCGACGATGGCGGTCTTGGGCACGAGATCGCCGAGTGCCCGGATCGAGGCGCGGGCGCGATCGGCGGCGACGCCCTCCAGCACCTCGCCGACGGCGAAGAGGAAGACGACCAGCGCCGCCTCCTCGGCCGCGCCGATGACCAGCGCGCCGGTCGCGGCGATCGTCATCAGCATCTCGATGGTGAAGGGCATGCCGACCCTGGCCGCTGCGAAAGCGCGGCGGGCCACCGGCACCACGCCGATCACGCAGGCGATGACGAAGGCCCAATAGGCGGTCGTCTCGGAGACCGTGAACTTGGCGAGCCAGGCAGCGCCGAGCAGCGCGCCGGTCAGCAGGACGAGCCGGCCCTTGCCGGTCCGGTACCAGGAGACGCCATCCGGCGTCGCCTCATGGACATGGCCGGGCAGGCCGTGGCCATGATCGACGGCGCCCGGCTTCGCCTCGCCGTGGCCATGATCGTGGCCATGCGCAGTGTCCGCCGGCCCATGATCGTGGCAGCCGCCGCAGGTCGCGGTCGGTTTGGGCTCCGATGCCGGCTTGGCAACGGGCTTCGTGGTGTAGCCGAGACTGGCGACGCGCTTCTCGATGGCGTCGCGCCGGGTCCGGCTCTCGTCGAGGGCGAGGGTCAGCGTCTCCGACATCACGGAAAGGCGGACGTCGGAGACGCCGGGCAGACGTTCGACCGCACCGCGAATCTTCGCCGCGCAGCTCGCGCAATCCATGCCGCCGATCGTCCAGGACAGCGTTTCCGTTTCGGTTTTGGCGGCAGTGGCCATAGGTCGTCTCCGCTTGACAGCGTTGCGGGACCACCTACCTACAACCTGTAGCCACTACAGCTTCAAGAGGAAAAATCATGCGGCCTGCGAAATCTCTCGAGCGCGTGATGCCGATCGGGACGCTGGCCGAGCGCACCGGAGTGAAGGTCGAGACGATCCGCTACTACGAGCAGGTCGGCCTGCTGCCCGAGCCCGAGCGTTCGGAAGGCAACCAGCGGCGCTATGGCCGCGCCCATGTCGAGCGGCTCGCCTTCATCAAGCATGCGCGCGATCTTGGCTTCGCGGTCGAGAGCATCCGTACCCTGCTGCGGCTGTCGGACACACCCGGCATGGCCTGCGACGAGGCGCATGCGATCGCGGCCGAACATCTCGACGATGTGCGCGACAAGATCGCGCGTTTGCGCTCGCTGGAGGCGGAACTCGCCCGGATCGCAACGGTTTGCTCGGGCGGGGTCGCCGCCAGCGACTGCGCCGTGATCGAGGCGCTGGCCGACCACAGTCATTGCGAGCACCATAGCGCCTGAGACACTGACGCAAATTGACCCTGCCGGCAGCCATGCTATCGAAGCGGCAGGAGGGTCGGTTTTGTCCGCAGAGCGCCACAATGCAGGGATGAGACGCTGGGTCGCGCTAGCCGCGGCCTATCTCGTCGTGCTGCAGGCGATCTTCGCGGGCCTCGCCTCCGGCGCCAATGCCGCGAACTTCAGCCTCGACCGCTCGCTGGTGATGACGCTCTGCGCCGGTGGCGACATGCCGGCGAGCCAGGGCGACGGCGCCGCCGCGCATGAGCTGATAAGCTGCTGCATGCTCGGCTGCGCTTTCTCCGGCACCGGAGCTCCAGCCGCCCCGACCAATTTCCTGCCGATCGTCCATCGCACCGTCGATCTCGTCGCCTTCCAGCGCCGGCTCGACCTGCCGGCCGGTTTCGTCGCCGGGCGTTCTCCAGCGAATCCGCGCGCGCCGCCCGCCAGCGTCTGAACAGGATAGGCCTGCGCGCTCTGCTCGCGTCGCCTGCCCCTTGCTGACGGCCGCCAGCGGCCCCTCCCAACTCCATTCATTCGCGACGGCCCGTTGCCGGATCGCGCGCGCTTCCCGAACCCCGGCCGCCACGAGCGGCTGCGCCGGCCGTGCTGGCGCCCTTTCGTTAGGACTCTCGACGATGAAATTCCGTTCAGTCGCCGCCCTCGTCGCGGCTTTCGCTGCCGGCCCGGCCTTCGCCCATGTCACGCTGGAGACCCAGCAGGCCCCGGTCGGCTCGACTTACAAGGCCGTGCTGCGCGTGCCGCATGGTTGCAAGGGCGCGGCCACGACCAAGGTCCGCGTCCGCATCCCCGAGGGCGTGATCGCGGTCAAGCCGATGCCCAAGCCCGGCTGGGCGCTGGAGACGACCAAGGGCAAGTACGAGAAGTCCTATGACTACTACGGCACGCCGACGGCAGAGGGCGTCACCGAAGTTAGCTGGAGCGGCGGCAAGCTGCTCGACGAGCACTATGACGAGTTCGTCCTGCGCGCCTATCTGACCGCCGATCTCAAGCCCGAGACCACGCTTTACGTGCCGGTCGTGCAGGAATGCGAGGGCGGCGCAACCGAGCGCTGGATCGAGATCCCGGCGGCCGGCAAGGCAGCGGACGACTACAAGTTCCCGGCCCCCGGCCTGAAGCTGACGCCGAAGAAGTGAGGCAGCGCGGCCGGGCTTCCGAGCCCGGTTGCCCGACCGCATGACCCGGCAGCTTCGCCTTATCCTCGTCCTGCTCGGCCTCGCCCTCGCCTCGCTCGCGACGGCGGGGCAGGCACTGGCGCATGCCGCCCTGACGAAGACCGTTCCGGCCGACGGCGCGGTCGTCGCCAGCGCACCCGGCGAATTCAGCCTGAGCTTCAGCGAACCCGTCGCGCCGCTGGTGCTAAACCTGATCGGCCCGGACGGGACGAGCCGCGCGCTGACGCGCTTTGCGCTCGCGGACCGGACGCTCACGATCATCGCACCGGCCGACCTTGCCCATGGCACGCATATACTGAGCTGGCGCGTCGTCTCCGAGGACGGCCATCCGGTCGGCGGCTCGGTGCTGTTCTCGGTCGGGGCGCCGAGTGCTGCGCCTGCCATCACCGCCAACCAGACCGAGCCGGCGGTCCGCATCGCGCTCTGGCTCGGCAAGCTCGGACTTTATCTCGGTCTCGCCTTGGGCATCGGCGGTGTCGCCTTCATGGTGTGGATCGCCCCCATTCCCGCAACCGCGCGCCGGCCGATCGCGGGCTTCCTTGTGCTCGGGCTGCTGTCGCTGCCGGTCGCCTTCGCGGCGCAGGGGCTCGATGCGCTGGCACTGCCGCTGTCCGGCGCGTTGGAGCCTGCAGCCTGGCAGGCGGCGGCTGCGAGCAGCTTCGGCCGCACTGCGCTGGTGGTCGGTCTCGCTTTGCTCGTCGCGCTGATCGCGCTCCGCATGCCCGATCAGAGCGGACGCCTGGTCGCAATCCTCGGCTGGCTTGGCGCCGGCACGGCTCTCGCGGCGAGCGGTCATGCCAGTGCGGCCGAACCGCAGATGTTGACCCGCTCCGCCGTGTTCCTGCACGCGGTCGGCATGGCCGGCTGGGCGGGCGCACTGCTGCCCCTCGCCTTCGGCCTGCGCCAGCCTGAGGGAGTGCAGGCGCTGCGACGCTTCTCGCGGCGGATTCCAGCGCTGCTGCTCGCCATCGTGCTCAGCGGCCTAGCGCTCGCCATCGTCCAGGTCGAGCATCCGCAAGCCCTGCTGACCACAGCCTACGGCCTCGTGCTCACCGGCAAGCTCGTGCTCGTCGCAATGCTGATCGGGCTCGGCGCCTTCAATCGCTACCGGCTGACGCATGCGGCGGCGTCTGGACGCGCGAGCGCCCGACCGCTGCTGACCCGGATCATCGCAGCCGAGATCGCGATCGTCGTCGCCATCGTTGCGGTCGTCGCGCTCTGGCGTTTCACGCCGCCGCCGCGCGCCCTGGCCGCCGCGGCAGCGCAGCCGGCCACCGTCCATATCCACACCGACAAGGCGATGGCCGACATCAGCGTGACGCCGGGCCGCACCGGCCCTGTGACCATCACCGTCTCGCTGCTCGACGGCCAGTTCGGCTCGCTCGCGGCGAAGGAATTGCGGCTTGCCCTGTCACGGCCGGAAGCCGGCATCGAGCCGATCGAGCGGCAGGCTGCGAAGCAGGCGGACGGTAGCTGGCAGGTTGGCAATCTGACGCTTCCCGTCGCAGGCCGCTGGACCATCGAGCTCGAGATCCTGGTCTCGGATTTCGAAATGACCCGTCTCAAGGACACGCTCGACATCCGCCCCTGAACCCGATCCAACTTTCACAACCGAAGGAGTTTCCGATGATCTCTCGCCTCGCTTACACCGCCGTCGCCGCCCTGGCGCTCGGCGGCGCCGCCGTCGCCCAGAACTACACGACCGGCCCGCTCAAGATCGAGCAGCCCTGGACGCGCGCGACGCCGGCCGGCGCCAAGGTCGCCGGCGGCTATGTCGCGGTCACCAACACCGGCGCTGCGCCCGACCGCCTGATCGGCGGCAGCAGCGAGATCGCCGGCAAGGTCGAGATCCACGAAATGGCGATGAACAACGGCGTGATGACCATGCGCGGACTGCCCGATGGCCTCGAGCTCAAGCCCGGCGCCAAGCTCGAGTTGAAGCCCGGCGGCTACCACATCATGTTCATGGATCTGAAGCGCCAGCTCAAGGAGGGCGAGAAGGTCAAGGGCACGCTGACCTTCGAGAAGGCCGGAGCGGTTCCGGTCGAATTCTCCGTGCAGTCGGTCGGCGCCCGCGCTCCGGCCGAAGCCCACAAGCACTGATCGCCGCCAGAAGCTGCGAAATTATCGAGGCCGCCGGGCGCAAACCCGGCGGCCTTTTTCATGCCCGCTTGACGGTTTCAGGCATGAGAAGTACGGTCCATATGAGAAAACAAATGATCCATAATATGGATCGATTGGAGGAACGCAGTGCTGCAGGGCATGCTCCCGGTGTTGCCGACGCCGTTCACCGAGGCGGGCGCTGTCGATCCCGAGGCGATGGCGGGGATCGTCGACTTCGCCCTCGCCTGCGGCGTCGACGGCGTGGTGTTCCCGGGCTTCGCCAGCGAGGTCGACGAGCTCACTGCGGCCGAGCGGGCGACGCTGCTGAAGGTGGTGGTGACCAGGGTCGGCAAGCGCGTCCCGATCGTCGCCGGGGCGAGCGCCCCGACTGCGGCTGAGGCGATCTCGCATTGCCGCGAGGCGCTCGCCAACGGCATTCGCCACGTCATGATCCAGGCGCCCAAGAGCGTCGGCGCGACGACGGAAGCGGTCTCGGCCTTCTATGGCGAGATCGCCGCGGCCGTGCCCGGCATCGAGATCGTGCTGCAGAACGCGCCGGCGCCGCGCGGCTCCGACCTCAAGCCCGAGGCAATCCTGCAAATCGTCGGCGCCAATCCGGCGATCAGCTATGTCAAGGAGGAGACGCTGCCGTCTGGCCTCGCCATCTCGGCGATCGCGGCCGGCAAGCCGGAGCATCTGAAAGGCGTGATCGGCGGCGGCGGGGCGCGCTATCTGATCGACGAATACAATCGCGGTGCTTGTGGCGCGATGCCGGCGGTCGAGCTCGCCGACATCCATGTCGCGATCGACCGGGCCTATCGCAGCGGCGACATCGATCGCGCGCGCGATCTCTATATGCGGACGCTGCCGCTGCTGGTGATCCAGTTTAATTTCCGCATGGCCTTCACCAAGCATGTGCTGACGCGGCGCGGCGTGCTGACCAACCAGGTCGTGCGGGCGAAGGTGCCGCCGATGGATGCGCTCGATGTCGCCGAGATCGACGCCTGGCTGGATGCCTGCGCCGACCTCATGACAGTCGATGCGCGCGAGCCGATGCTCGCCGGAGGCGTCTGATGGCCGAGCGCGTCGCCCGCGTCGAGGTCTTCTCGATCACCATTCCGCGCGAGACGCCCTATCTCGGCGCCTTGCGCGAGGGCGAGCGCGTCAACGACCACGGCTATATCGTCCGCAAGGGCAACCGCACGGTCTATCCGACCGTCGACCGCACCGTGATCGTGCGGATCGAGACGGCAAGCGGCGCGGTCGGCTGGGGCGAGACCTATGGCATCGTCGCCCCCGGCGCGACGATGGCGATCATCGACGACCTGCTCGGCCCCTTCGTCGTCGGGCGCGACCCGCGCGACGTCAGCGTCATCCATGACGATCTCTACGATCTGATGCGGGTGCGCGGCTATACCGGGGGCTTCTATCTCGACGCCCTCGCCGCGATCGACATCGCGCTCTGGGACCTCTGCGGCAAGCTTTCCAGCCTGCCGCTGGTCAAGCTGCTCGGCGGGCAGAAGCATGAGCGTTTGCCGGCTTACATCTCCGGGCTGCCGAAGCCGACGCGGGCGGAGCGTGCCGAGTTCGCGGCGGAATGGCAGGACAAGGGCTTCGGCAGCTTCAAGTTCGCCGCGCCGGTCGCCGATGACGGCAATGTCGCGGAGATCGCGACGCTGCGCGAGCGGCTGGGCCCGCAAGCCCGCATCGCCTGCGACATGCACTGGGTCCATACCGGCGAAGAGGCCGTCGCGGCGATCCGGGCGATGGAGCCGCATGGGCTCTGGTTCGCCGAGGCACCGGTGAAGCCGGAGGATCTCGACGGTCTCGCCCATGTGGCGTCCAAGGTCTCGACGCCGGTCGCAGCCGGCGAGGAATGGCGCACTGTCTACGATCTCGTGCCGCGCGCCGGCCGGCGGGCCTGCGCGATCGTGCAGCCCGAGATGGGCCATAAGGGCGTCACCGAGTTCATGCGCATCGGCCTCTATGCGCAGGCGCACCACCTCAGGGTCATCCCGCATGCCACGATCGGCATCGGCCTGTTCCTCGCGGCGAGCCTGCATGCATCCTCGGCGCTCGCGGCGGTCGAATGCCACGAATTCCAGCACTCGATCTTCGAGCCGAACCGGCGGCTGCTGCTCGGCGACATGGACTGCAGCGGCGGCTTCTATCGTTTGCCGAGCGGTCCGGGCCTCGGGGTCGAGCCATCGAAGGAAGCGCTCAAGCTGCTGAAGCGGCTCTAGCGACTAGAAAAACCAAGGGAGGAGGAGACCATGACGAGGACAAGGCTTGCAATCTCCGCGGCTGCGCTCGCGCTCGCCGCCGGCTTTCTCCCCGGCGCCGCCTGGGCGCAGGGCAAGGTGTTGAAATTCGTCTCCTGGCAGAAGGACGAGCGCGGCGTCGGCGACTGGTGGGGCTCGGTGATCAAGGAATTCGAGGCGACGCATCCCGGCGTCAAGATCGAATGGACCAAGGTCGAGCGCGGCGCCTATGCCGACACGATGACGACGCTGTTCGCCGGCGGCAAGCCGCCGGATATCGTCCACCTCGCCTCCTTCGAGTTCCAGAAATTCGCCGATAATGGCTGGCTGGAGCCGCTCGATCCTTACATCAAGGAGGCGAAACTCGACCTCAAGGGCTGGGCCGGGCAGGACACCTGCAGCTGGAACAAGCAGACCGTCTGCACGATGATGCTCTATTTCGGCTACATCTTCGCCTACAACGAAGACCTCCTGAAGAAGGAAGGTCTTGCCGTCCCGAAAACCTATGCCGAATTCCTCGCCGCGGCGCAGAAGCTGACCAAGGACCTCAACGGCGACGGCATCACCGACCAGTTCGGCACCGGCCACGAGACCAAGGGCGGCGGCGGCCAGTATATGAGCGAGATGATGAACTACACGCTCGATGCCGGCGGGCGCTGGACCAATGATGCCGGCAAGGTGACGATCAATACGCCGGAGATGATCGAGGGCCTGTCGCGCTGGAAGACCATCGTCAAGACCAGCCTGACCCCGCGCGACCTGGCGGCCGGCGAGGTCCGCCAGATGTTCGCCGACGGCAAGATCGCGATGAAGATGGACGGGCCCTGGCTCTACCCGATCATCCAGAAAGGCAAGGCCAAGGACCAGATCAAGCTCGGCATGGTGCCGTTCAAGCCGCCGGTCGGCGGCTCCTCCAACGTGCTCGGCATCGCCGCCGATGCGCCCAAGGAGAACAAGAAGCTGGTCTGGGACTTCATCGCCATCGCGACCTCGGACAAGTTCCAGTCGAGCTATGCGACGCTCGGTGCCTCGCCGCCGCCCTCCCCGCGCGCCGACACCTCGGCCGCGACCAAGGACACGCCGCATTTCGACCTCTTGGTGCAGGCGACGAAAGCGGCAGCCGACGCCAAGGTCGACCGCATCCCGAAGGGGCTGGAGTTGCAGTTCAACGAGTTCGCCAAGATGGTCATGGAAGAATCGCAGCGCATGATCATCCAGGACCTCGACCCGAAGGCGGTCGCGGCGACGATGCAGGCCAAGGCCGAGGCGCTGCAGAAGCAGTAGCCGGAGTGCCGTCATGGCCGGGCTTGACCCGGCCATCTCGGAAACCAGCGCCCTCTCGTCATTCTCGGGTCTGCGCTTCGCTCCGCCCGAGAATGACGAGCTTCGGCAAGGAGGCCCCATGCCCCGATCAGCCTTTCTCGACCTCGCCCGCCCGAGCCGGCGGCACTGGCTCGGCTATCTCCTGCTCGCGCCGGCGGTGCTGCTGATCGCGCTGATCATCGTCTATCCGCTGTTCGTCTCGGTCGATCTCTCCTTCCAGAACGTCAACATCGCCCGGCTCGACCAGCCGCGGCGGCCGTTCACGACCGCCAATTACGAACGGCTCTTCGCCTCCGAGGATTTCTGGAACGCCTGCTGGGTGACGTTCAAGCTCGTCACCATCGTCTCCTTCTTCTGCTTCCTGCTCGGCCTGGGCACCGCGCTGCTGGTCAACAACCGCTTTAAGGGCCAGGCGCTGGCGCGGCTGCTCGTCGCCCTGCCTTGGGCGATCCCGGAAGTGATCGCGGTGGTGATCTTCGCCTGGCTGTTCGATTCCTCCTTCGGGCTGATGAACTGGCTCTTCATCAGGCTCGGCCTGGTCGACCAGACGATCAACTGGTTCTCCTCGCCCGACGCTGCCTTCGCCGTGGTCTGCACGGTGATGGTCTGGAAGGGCTATCCCTTCGTCTCGATCATGATGCTGGCCGGGCTGCAGTCGATCCCCGAGGATTTCTACAACGCCGCCAAGGTCGACGGCGCCCGCGCCTGGCAGCGCCTCATCCACATCACCATACCCTCGCTGATGCCGGTGATCGGGGTAACGCTCGTCCTGGTGATGCTCTGGGTCTTCCGCGACTTCTCGATCATCTACGTGCTGACCGGTGGCGGCCCGCTGAAGGCGACGCAGTCGCTCTCGATCATGACCTACGAGCAGGCCTTCGGCTTCTTCAAGATGGGCTACGCCTCGGCCATCGGCGTCATCACCCTGATCGTCTGCGTGATCGCGAGCCGGCTGATGATCGCCCGCGCGCCGGACAACATCTGAGGAGGCGGCGATGGTTCACTTGTCCAAAGCTGGTCTCGACGCTCGTTTCGGGCGCAAGCCCTCCCCCCTTGTGGGGGAGGGTTGGGAGGGGGGTATCGCACCCGCAGGACTCTCCGCGCCAGACGCAGCGCATGTCGAGGGTGGCATACCCCCCTCTCTAACTCTCCCCCACAAGGGGGGAGAGGACAGGTCGTGGCAGCAGCAGGGAGTGCGATCATGAAACGCCGCTCGCTCCGCAGCATCGGCCTCTACGCGCTCGTGATCGCAACCTGCGCCATCCTGGTCTTCCCGATCTACTGGCTCGTCGTCACCGCGCTCTCCGAGCCGAGCCAGCTGCGGCAATTGCCGCCGAGCTTCTGGCCGGCCGAGCCACGTTGGGGCGTGTTCGGCCAGATCATGGCCGAGCGGCCGATCCTGCTCTGGCTCGGCAATTCGGCACTGGCAGCGATCGGCGCCGTCGCGATCTCGATGGTCGTCTCGGTGCTCGCCGGCTACAGCCTGTCGCGCTTCCGGGTGCGTGGCGGCCAGTCGCTCGGGCTCTTCATCCTGACTGCCAAGATGCTGCCGGCGACGCTGCTGGTGATCCCGCTCTTCGGCATCTTCCGCAATCTCGAGCTGATCGGCAGCCTGTGGTCGATCATCCTCGCCCACGCCACGCTGATCATCCCGTTCACCACCTGGATGCTGAAGGGCTATTTCGACACGATCCCACGCGAGCTCGAACAGGCGGCGATGGTCGACGGCTGCTCGCCGCTCGGCGCGCTGGTGCGGGTGATCCTGCCGGTCTCCGCGCCGGGGCTGGCGGCGACCGCGCTCTACGGCTTCGTCCTGTCCTGGTCGGACTATGCCTATGCCCGGACGTTCCTGACCAACGCCCAGGGCAACTGGACCGCCAATCTCGGTATCACCACGATGAAGGGCGAGTACATCTCGAACTGGAGCGACATCTCCGCCGCTTCCATCCTCGTCGCGCTGCCGATCCTGCTCATCTACCTGTTCCTCGAACGCTATCTCGTCGGCGGCCTGACGGCCGGGGCCGAGAAGTAGAGACGTCCCATGGCCGGAATCCGCATCGACAGCGTCACCAAATCCTATGGCGGGCTCACCGTCCTCAAGGCGTTCTCGCTCGACATCGCCGATGGCGAATTCGTCGTCCTCGTCGGGCCATCCGGCTGCGGCAAGTCGACCATGCTCAAGATCCTCGCCGGTCTGGAGGAGGCCTCTTCCGGCACGATCGCGATCGGCGAGCGGGATGTCACCGACCTCGCGCCGGGCGACCGCGACATCGCCATGGTCTTCCAGAACTACGCGCTCTACCCCCATCTCACCGTGCGCAAGAATATGGGCTTCGGCCTTAAGATGCGCGGCACCGATGCGGCCGAGATCGAGCGGCGCGTCAACGAGGCCGCAAAAATTCTCGGCATCGACCATTTGCTCGAGCGGCGGCCGCGTGCCCTCTCCGGCGGCCAGCGTCAGCGCGTCGCGCTCGGCCGGGCGATCGTGCGCGAGCCGCAGGCCTTTCTGATGGACGAGCCACTCTCCAATCTCGACGCCAAATTGCGCGTGCACACCCGCGCCGAGATCAGCGCCCTGCACAAGAGGCTGCGCGTCACCACGATCTACGTCACCCACGACCAGACCGAGGCGATGACGATGGCCGACCGCATCGTCATCATGAAGGACGGCGTGATCCAGCAGATCGCTTCGCCCGAGGTGATGTTCCGCGAGCCGGCCAATCTCTTCGTCGCCGGCTTCATCGGCTCGCCCGGCATGAATTTTTTGAAGGCGCAGGCACAGGCCGCTGGCATCGGCGTGACCGCGAAGCTGTTCGGCCATGATGTGACGCTGCCTGTCGCGAACGCTGCCGCGCTCGCCGGCAAGGAGATCATCGTCGGCCTGCGGCCTGAGCACATCGCCGCGGGGCCTGGGCAGGTCTCGTTCCCGGTGAGCCCGCGGCTGATCGAGAGCCTCGGCAGCGAGCAATATGTCTATGTCGACCTCCCCGAGGAGCATCGCCGCGAGGCAGGTTCCGGCGGCGAGGATGGGGCGCGGCGGACCTCGCTGATCGCGCGCCTGATCAATCCCGAGCCGCGGCCACCCGAGGCAATGTTGACGCTTTCCTTCGACCCGGCGCGCCTGCATGTCTTCGATGCCGCCAGCGGCGAGGCGATCCGATGAGCACGATCCTGGTCACCGGCAGCGCCGGGCGCGTCGGCTCGCGTGTCGCCCGCGAACTGCTCGCAGCGGGCCATCGCGTCACCGGCTTCGACCTGCGCGCCAGCGGCATCGATCACCTCGCTTTCCGCGAGGTGCTCGGCGGCTTCGACGATCGCGCTGCGGCGAGGGAGGCCGTGCAAGGCGCCGAGGCGATCCTGCATCTCGGCGCCTTCATGTCCTGGCTGCCGGTCGCTCGCGACAAGCTCTTCACCGCCAATGTCGAGGGCACGCGCGTGCTGCTGGAGGAGGCCGCGGCGGCGCCGCCAAAGCGGCTCGTCTTCGCCTCCTCGGGTGAAGTCTATCCCGAGAATGTGCCGGACTATCAGCCGATCGACGAGGACCACCCGCTGAAGCCGCGTTCGCCCTACGGTTTGAGCAAGCTCCTGGGCGAAGAGATCGTGCGCTTCTTCGAGCGGACCGGCGGTACCCCGGCGACCATCCTGCGCTTTTCGCACACGCAGGATGCGGGGGAACTGCTCGACCCCGGCAGCTTCTTCTCCGGCCCGCGCTTTTTCCTGCAGCCGAAGATCAGGCAACAGGAGGGCTTCGGCAACGTCGCTGCCCTCGCGGCGCTGCGCGCCATCGACGATGGACGCGAGGCCCTGGTGCTGTCGCGCAACGAGGCCGGCCGGCCCTTCCGCATGCACATCACCGACACCCGCGACATGGTCGCCGGCATCCTGCTCGCGCTGGCGGACGAGCGCGCCGCCGGCCGCACCTATAATCTCGGTGCGACCGAGCCGGTCGACTTCGCCGTCGCGCTGCCGATGATGGCGCAGTTGACGGGGCTGCCGTTGAAGACCATCGACCTGCCGGGCGCCGGCGTCTTCTACGAGACGTCGAACGCCAGGATCCGGACCGAACTGGGATACGAGCCGCAATGGACCTTCGAGCGCATGATCGGCGAGGCGGCGCAGGCGCGGGTGAAGCGCGCGTCCTGACGCCGGACGAGCGCGACGTCCCGACCGGCGCAGCCGCCCTCGCCAAGGGCCTCTACCTCCTCGACGTGATCGGCGAGGCCTCGGCGCCGCCGCGCTTCCGCGACCTGCAGGCCGCGACCGGCCTGCCCAAGGGCACGCTGGCGCGAATGCTCAACACGCTGCTGACCTTCCGCCTGATCAGGCACGAGGAGAGCGACCACACCTATCGGCTCGGCCACCGCCTGTTCGAGCTCGCTCATCGCGTCTGGGAATCCTTCGACCTGCGCGGCGCCGGCGCGCCGGCGCTGGACCGGCTCGCCGAGGAGACGCGCGAGACCGCCGCGCTCTGCGCCATCGACAATGGCGAGGTGCTTTATATCGACCAGCGCAGTCGCGGCGGCCCCTATGGCTTCCGCATCGAGATCGGCCGGCGCGCGCCACTCCACTGCACTGCCGGCGGCAAGGCCCTGCTCGCTTTCGTCCAGCCGCATGAGCAGCGCGCGCTGGTCGACCGGCTCAAGCTCGAACGCTTCACCGAGACCACCATCACCGAGGAGGAGGCGCTCGCCGCCGACCTCGCGCTGACCCGGGCGCGCGGCTACGCCGTCTCGCAGGAGGAGCACGTCGCCGGCGTCGCCTCGGTCGCCGCGCCGATCTTCGACCATACCGGGCGGGCGGTCGCGGCGATCGGCGTGTTCGGCCCATCCTCGCGGCTGACGCGGGAGCGATTGCACACCACCGGCCGTGACCTGATGGCGGCCGCACGACAGATCTCCGGCAATGTCGGCGCGACGCAGATGAACATTTCCCCGGCGCCGCGCTCGGCGCGTCCGGTCGACTCGAACGTGCAATGCGTGCTGCCCTGGGGCGCCCATCTCGCCGAAGGCCCTTACTGGTCTGCCGGGGAGCAGCGGCTCTACTGGGTCGACATCCTCGCGCCCTCGGTGAACCGCTTCGACCCGGCGACCGGGAACAACGAGGAGGTGACACTGCCGCGCCTGGTCAGCGCCGTGCTCGGCCGCCGTGGCGGTGGCCTCGTCGTCCTGACGCAGGACGGGCTGGAGGCTTTCGACTTCGCTAGCGGCCGGCTGACCGCGCTCGCCGATCCGGAGGCCGACATCCCCGACAACCGCTTCAACGACGGCAAATGCGACCGGCAGGGCCGGCTCTGGGCCGGAACGATGCGGCTTGATGCCAGCCGTGCCTCCGGCTCGCTCTACGCGATCGCGCCGGACCTCAGCTGGCAACGACAGGAAAGCGGGCTCACCGTCGCCAACGGGCTCGACTGGAGCCCGGACGGCCGGAGCTTTTACTTCGTCGATTCCGCCCATGGCTGCATCTATGCCTACGACTTCGACGCCAAGGCGGGCACGCTCGCCAATCGCCGCATCTTCACCGAGGTCGCCGGCCGCCCGGACGGGCTCGCCGTCGATGCCGAGGGCTTCGTCTGGTGCGCGATCTGGGATGGCTGGTGCGTGCACCGCTATGCGCCGGATGGCCGGCTCGATCGCGAGGTCTGGCTGCCGGTGCCGCGCCCGACCAGCCTTGCCTTCGGTGGGCCCGATCTGAAGACGCTGTTCATCACCACGGCGCGCATCCGCCTGCCCTCACGCGTGCTGGCGGAGGCGCCCTTCTCGGGCGGTCTCTTCACCTTTCCGGTCGACGTGCCCGGCCTCCCCGCCGCGGAGTTCGGCGGGTGAGGGTCGAAGCCAGCTATCCCGATCTCGCCGGCAAGGCGGCATTGGTCACTGGCGGCGCCGACGGCATCGGCCGCGCCATTGTCGAGGCGCTGGCGCGGCAGGGCGCCAAGGTCGCCTTCCTCGATATCGACGCCGAGCGCGGCGGGCGGCTCGCCGCTGAGATCACGGCCGCCGGCGGCACCGCCTCGTTCCATCACGTCGACTTGCGCGACATCCCGGCGACGCAGGCGGCGATCGCGGCGGCGCGCAGCCTGTACGGCCCGTTCGCGATCGGCGTGAACAATGCCGGCCATGACGAGCGGCATGATTTCGATGCGGTCACCGAAGCCTATTGGGACGATCGCCTCGCTGTGAACCTGCGGCCGATGCTGTTCGTCGCGCAGGCGCTGGCGCCGGATATGCGCGGCCTCGGCGGCGGGGCGCTGGTCAATCTGTCCTCGACCTCGTGGATGAAGGGCTCGCCGCAGATGATCGCCTACACCACGGCGAAATCGGCGGTGATCGGCTTCACCCGCTCGCTGGCGCGGGCGCTCGGGCCGGATGGCATCCGAGTCAACTGCGTCACGCCGGGCTGGGTGATGACCGAGCGCCAGCGCACCAATTGGTGGACGCAGGAGAAGGGAGCGGCCAACCAGACCGCCCAGGCGCTGAAGGGCGAGATCCTGCCGGAGGACATCGCTCAGATGGTGCTCTTTCTCTGCTCCGACGTCTCGCGCATGTGCGCCGGGCAGAACTTCATCGTCGATGCCGGCACGGTCTGAGGCAGTGCATGCCAGGACGCGATGGGAGCCTCGTCCGGCCCGCCCGACATCCCGCTCGAGGCTTGGTCCTCGCGCAAAGGTGAAGCAAGCCGAGCTGCCGGCCATGCATCCGGAATACTTGAACTGTTCCGGACGGAGAGCAGCGGAAGCCTTAGTTTAGAATACATGTAAACTATTGTATTTGCTTACCAATTCGCTCTGGTTTAACTGCTGGGGACGATCGCGGCCGACGATGTCCTCACGATGCCGTCTCGCGGTCGCCCGGCGCTGCGCCTCGGATGCAGCTCCGCCCGGAAAGCGCTCCCGCCAAGGAGGGGCGCCGAAAGACCATGGATCTATTCGATGCAGCGTTTGATCGGCTCAGTCCTGCTCGCGACAACCATTGCGGCCATGCCTATGGCGGGCTTCGTCGCCATCGCCCAGACCGCTCCGGCCGAAACGGCGCCAGCACAGCAGCAGACGAGCCCCTCCGGCGCACATGGCGGCTCGCCCGCCGCGCCGGCAGCTTCAATGCCCGCACCGGCCGCGCCCGCTCCGGTCGGCCAGGCCGCGCCTGCTTCTCCGAGCGCCGCTGCGCCGAATCCCGTGGCCACGCCCCAGGCCGCGACGCCTCCCGCACCGGCTCCCATCGCCGCGCAGGCCACCCTGCCGCACGATCTTTCGCCTTGGGGCATGTTCATGGCCGCCGACATCGTCGTGAAGGCGGTGATGCTCGGCCTCGCCTTCGCCTCGCTGGTGACCTGGACAATCTGGCTCGCCAAGGCGCTCGAACTCGCCGCCGCCAAGACGCGGGCGCAGCGCGCCGTGCGCCGGCTGGAAGAGGCCGTCAGTCTCGACGAAGCCGCGCGCGCGATTGCCGGCCGCAAGGGACAGGCCCGCGGCACGGTCGCGGAGCTGGTCGGCGCCGCCCAGAGCGAGCGCCAGCGCTCGGACGATCTCGGCGAGGACGGCATCAAGGAGCGCGCCGCGATCGCGCTGTCGCGAATCGAGGCCAGAGCCGGCCGCAGCATGGCGCGCGGCACCGGCCTGCTCGCCACCATCGGCTCGACCGCCCCCTTCGTCGGCCTGTTCGGCACGGTCTGGGGCATCATGAACTCGTTCATCGGCATCAGCCAGTCGAAGACGACCAATCTCGCCGTCGTCGCGCCCGGCATCGCCGAGGCGCTTCTGGCGACTGCGATCGGCCTCGTCGCCGCGATCCCGGCCGTGATCATCTACAACGTCTTCGCCCGCGCCATCGCCGGCTACCGCGCCACGCTCTCCGATGCCTCGGGCGAAGTGCTGCGCCATCTCTCGCGTGATCTCGAGCGGCTGCGCCGCCAGGCCGCGCAGCAGGTCCGCGCCAATCTGCATGCGGTGCCGGCCCCGCCGGTGGCGATGCCGCGCGTTCCGGCGGAGTGAGACGATGGCGGTTTCGCTCAAGGAAGCCCAGGACGGCGATCTTGGCGAGGTCAGCGAGATCAACGTCACGCCGTTCATCGACGTGATCCTGGTGCTGCTGATCATCTTCATGGTCGCAGCCCCGCTCTCGACCGTCGACGTCGCGGTCGATCTGCCGGTTTCGAACGCGCAGCCACAACCGCGGCCTGACAAGCCAGTCTTCCTGACCGTGAAGCAGGACCTCTCGCTCGCGCTCGGCAACGACACGGTGCTGCGCGAGCAATTGCAGGCGGTGCTCGACCAGCAGACGAACAATGATCGCGAGCAGCGCGTCTTCCTGCGCGCCGACGGAGCCGTGGCCTATCGCGAGCTGATGGAGGTGATGAACCGGCTACGCCAGGCTGGCTATCTCAAGATCGCGCTGGTCGGCCTTGAAGACACCGGCCAGGGCGCGACGCAGGGAGCTGGCAAGCCGTGATCACAACCGCGCCGCATCGCCGCTGGCTGACCGCATTGCGCTGGAGCGTCGCCGCGGTCGCCGTCGCCGCGGCTCATGGCGGGCTCGCCTGGGTCGGCGTGCATTGGCGCCCGGCGGAAGCCGCCGCAGGTGCGCCCGAGCCGGCAGTGATGATCGAACTCGCCGCGCTCTCGGTCGCGCCCGAGGCACCGCCCGAGGAGCTGCCGGTCGCGCCGGAGCGGGCCGAACCGGAGCCGCCGCCGCCCGAGCCGGTCAAGGAAACACCACCGCCGGAGCCGGAGCCGGAGCCGGAAGCCGTTCCGGAACCAATTCCGATCCAGCAACCCGAGATCAAACTTCCCGAGCTGCCGCAGATCCCGAAGCTCGACGCCGTGCTGCTGCCGCCTCCGCCCGAGCCGAAGCCGGTCGAAAAGAAGCCGCCGCCGAAGGTCGTCGAGAAGAAGGAAAAGCCCAAGCCGAAGAAGATCGTCGAGCGCAAGCCGGTCGAGCAGCGCGCGAAGGAAGCCGTTGCGCCAAAGCCTTCGGAGCAGCGCGCCTCGGCGCCGACCAACGCGGCGCAGGGCACGGCCAGCCAGCCGACGGTCTCGACCGCTTCCTGGCGCGGCTCGCTGATCGCCCATCTCAACCGCTACAAGCGTTTCCCCGGCGGGGCGAGCCCGGGCACGGTCCAGGTCGCCTTCGCGATCGACCGCAGCGGCAATGTGCTCTCGTCGCGCGTCGTCGGCTCATCGGGCGATTCCGCGCTTGATGCCGAGGCGGCGGCGATGATCCGCCGCGCCAGCCCGGTCCCGGCTCCGCCACCGGGCGTCGGTGGCGGCGGCGCCATCTCTCTGTCGGTGCCGGTACGATTTAGCCGGTAAGGCTTCCGCTCAGCGCGAGACGTTCGGGTTCTGGAACGGCGAGGTAACCGTGTTGCCGACAGCGGCTCCGGTGTCCTGGATATTGTTGCCGAGATGTTCGACCCGGTCGCCAAGATTGCGGCGAGCCTGCGAATCGACCACCGCGACCGGGGCGGAGACGACGATGCCGGCGGCGGTGCCGACCGCCGCGGCGGCACTGCCGGTGACCTCGATCAGCCGATCGCCTAGGCCAACACGGGAATCGGTGATCGGCTGGCCGTCGACCAGGCGCGTGCCGATCAACTTCACCACCTCCGGGCTCTCGGCGAATTTGCCATGGTTGAGCTTGTCCCCGGTGCGCAACTTGGTGAGGTTGAGGACCGTGATCTTGTCCTTCTCGAACTCGGTCTTGTAAGGCTCGACATCGGGATCGACCGCGCCGAGGCGATCCTTGTTGCCCCAGACCCGGCGCGAGACCGCGAGCGCGCGGTCGTCCTGCGAGACGAAGAGGGTGAATTTCGGCCGCCGCCCCGTCATTTCCGCGATCTGCGTGCGGAAGACGTCGGCATCGACATCAGGCGAGGCGAGCATGACATTGGCGATCTTCGGCGGAATGCCGCGATTGCGCACTGCCATCTGGGTCAGCGATTCCAGCGCGACCCAGTTGCCCATGGAGTGGGCGAGCAGCGAAACCTCGCCGACGGCCGGATCGCGCGCCAGCCCCTGCAGCAGGCTTTCGAGTGCATTGCGTGAGTAGGTCGCGCTCTCGCGGTCATAACCATAGGCGAAGAGCGAGCCGCGCGAGGGCCAGGTGAACAGCACCGGCACGACATCAGCGTCGGAATCATGGACGATCTGGGCGAAGCGGTAGACCGCATCCTCGAAGCGGTTGTTGAAGCCGTGGACGAAGACCATCACCCGGCGCTTCGGCACGCGCGAGACCCGCTCATGCAAACGCGCCAGACCCGTCCTGGCGTCGAGCTTGTCGACCTTGAGGGTGACGAAATCGGTCTCGGGGTTGCCCGGCAGCCGGCTCGGCCACTGGACTTCGCCGATCTTGCGGCGACTGTCGGGCGGCAGCGAGATCGTCATCTCGACGAAGGACGGCTTGCCGCGCTCGCCGGAGTAGAGCACGCCGGCATCGGGATCGGCCGCGCGCGTCGTCGCGACCAGCATGGTGACCTTGCTGGCGCCCGGCACGGTGGAGGCGACCGGCGTCAGCACGCCCTTCACGTCGCCGGCGCAACCGGCGAGGAAAATTGTCGTGGCCGCGGCCGCGAGGACGCGGCGGATAGCCGGCGTGGGCAAGTCTTTGCGGCGGATCGGCATCACGGGCTACCCAGCTGCGGCACGGCGCCCAGACCATGCTGGCGCGCCGCCCGCTCCGTCAAGGACGCCGAAGCCACAGTTTCGGTCAGACCATGTACTGGCCGCCATTGACCTCGATGGTCTGGCCGGTGATGTAGCCGCTCATCGCGGGGCTGGCGAGGAAGAGGAAGACGCCGACATTGTCCTGCGGCGTGCCGACGCGCTCCATCGGCACCGTCTTGCGCATCGCCTCGACCTGCTCGGCCGTCGAATAGCGCTCATGAAACGGCGTCATGATCACGCCCGGCGAGACGCCGTTGACGCGGATGCCGAAGGGCACGAACTCCTTGGCCATGCCGCGGGTCAGGTTGAGCACGAAGGCCTTCGAGCTGGCATAGAGCGAGGAACCGGGCCCGCCGCCATTGCGCGCCGCGATCGAGCTCAGATTGATGACGCTCGCCCTGCTGCCGGACTTCTTCAGGTAGGGCAGCGCCGCCTTCGAGGCCATCACCACAGAGCGGACATTGAGGTCGACGACGCTGTCGAAGAACTCGTCCTCGATCTCGGCGATCGGCGTGCGCTTCACCAGCGCGCCGGCATTGTTGACGAGGACATCGAGCCCACCGAGCTTGTCGGCCGCCTTGTCGACGAGAGCGACCGCCTGCTTGCTGTCGGCGACATCGGCCTGCAGCGCATGCGCCTCGCCGCCAGCCGCCCGGATCTCGGCGGCGACGGCGTTCGCCTCGGCCTCGCTCGACTTGTAGTGCACCACGACCCGCATGCCGTTGGCGGCATAGGCTTTGGCGACGGCGGCGCCGATGCCGGTGCTGGAGCCGGTGACCAGGGCGCGCAGCCCCTTGAGATCCTCGAGCATCATTCCTCCCTTTGGATTCAGGTCTAAATCGTTTCAGGGCCGATCTTGCGCGACGCGAAGCCGGTCCACCAGCGCCAGTTCGGCAACCCCGCCATTCCCGAACGACCGTTCAGAGGAACTTGGTCATCGCCTTGAACTCGGCGAGCAGCCCGCGTGCCTCGTCCGGAAGACTGCCGGCCGCTTCCTCCAGGCAATGGCCGATATGCTCCTGGATCAGAATCTTGCGAGCGTTGGCGATCGCGCCTTCCACCGCCTGCAATTGCTGCGCGATCTCCAGGCAGGAGCGGACATTGGCGACCATCTCGATGGTCGAGCGCAGATGCCCCTCGGCTCGCTTCAACCGCGTGATGATCTCCGGATGCCGGTGATGATGAATCCGGGCGTGTTCCTCATCCTGCATTCCCTGCTCCGGCATCTTGATCCTATCCTCCCCGGGAGGTTATAGGTCGGTGCATCCGCTGAACAAGCGGCACCCGATCAGGCAGGCGCCGGCGCGAGACCAGGCGCATCCCGGCGATCGGGCGGGCGAGGACGAGACGGGCGCCCCCGACCAGTTCCGGCAGGGCCGGACGGCACGGCAACGCACGATCCGTTCCGGATCCGGAGCACCATGTCGTGCCGTCTTTCACCGAATTGCTGGCGCAGGGCGCCGGCCATGCCTGGCTGTTCGTTCCGAGCGCGATCCTGCTCGGCGCGCTGCACGGCCTTGAGCCCGGCCATTCCAAGACGATGATGGCAGCCTTCATCGTCGCCATCCGCGGCTCAGTGCTGCAGGCGCTGCTGCTCGGCCTCGCCGCGACGCTCTCGCATACGCTCGTCGTCTGGAGCGTGGTCATCGGCGGGCTCTACCTGACGCGCGACATCAATGCCGAGGCGACCGAGCCCTGGTTCCAGCTCGCCTCGGGCCTGCTGATCATCGCGATCGCGCTCTGGATGCTGTGGCGGACGTGGCGCGAACAGCGTGCCCTGCCTCGCGTCAGCCATGGGCATAGTCACGGCCACTCTCATGGTCATCGCCATAGCCACGGGCATTCCCACGCCCAATCGCACGAGCACAGCGACAACCAGGCGGCGGACCACGAACCAATGGACGCGCATCAGCGCGCCCATGCACAGGACATTCGCAAGCGCTTCACCAATCGGCCGGTGACGACATGGCAGATTGTGCTGTACGGGCTGACCGGCGGTCTGATCCCCTGCCCGGCCGCGATCACCGTGCTGCTGATCTGCATGCAGCTGCGCGAGATCGCGCTCGGCGCCGTGCTGGTGCTGTGCTTCTCGATCGGTTTGGCGATCACGCTGGTCGCGGTCGGCGTGGCCGCCTCGCTCAGCCTGCGCGCCGTCGAGAGGCGCTCGACATGGGTGTCGACGGTCGCAGCGCGGGCGCCCTATTTCTCCGGCGTGCTGATCGTGCTGGTCGGCCTCTATACGGCCTGGCACGGCTGGAGCGGGCTGCAGGCGCAGCTGCCGCGCGCCGCGGCGATGCTGCTCAGCCCATCGCCTGGCTGACCAACGCGAAGCGATGCGCCGGGCCCGAAGCGACCGGCGCGGCGCCCCGCGCCATCACCGCGCCGGAGGCGACGAGCGGCAAGCCGCATTCGCCGAGCCAGGCGCCGAGGCCACTGCGAGCCGGCACATCGATGCGGACGAAATCGCCGCGGCGGGCAGCAAGCAGCGCCGTGATCAGATTGCAGGCGGCGGCGTCATCGACCGCCGCGACCGGGCCGATCAGCCAGCCGCGGCCATGGCGGCGCAGAAAGCCGAAGCCGGCCGGCGCGCCGTTGCGCTCGATCAGGATCGCATGGCCCCGGGTCAGCAGCGCCTCCAGGACGGGTGCGCGCGGCAGGCCGGTCGCCTCGCCGTCGAGCTGCGCCAGCAGCGGCAGATCAGTTGTAGTGGCCGGGCGCATGATCTCGTTCGCCGCGAGAAAGGGCGCCGCAAGTTCCGGCCAGTCGCCCTGATGCTGGCGGATCTCGTCGATGGCGATGAAGCCGTAGCGGGCATAGAGCGGCTCGCCCTGGGGCGTGGCGACGAGACCGAGCGTGCGTCCCTCCGTCGCGGCGATCAGCCGCTCGACCAAGAGCTTGCCGATGCCCTGGCCCTGCCGATCCGGGGCGACAATGATCGTGCCGAGGGTGGCATGACTCTCGCCAAAACCCCACCAGAGCCCGACGCCGACGAGCTCGTCCTCGATCGACAGGGCGAAACCCTGCCCGAGCGACAGCGCGAGCTCCCAATCCTCGCGGCGATGCGGCCAGCCGACCGCCGCCGATAGCCTCTGGCAGGCTTCGGCATCGGCGAGGCTGGCCGGGCGGAGCGTCAGCTGGAGCGGCTGCATCGGCCGGCCCTCAGCGGCAGAATTCGGCGCAGCCGGACTGCCAGAATGGCGTCTGCCCGTCGAGATCAGGCACCGAGGGTCGCGGCTTGGCGCCCGGGAGATCGCTAGGCACCGGCACGACCAGCTCCCACCAGCGATGGGCGCATTGCGAGCGGAAGGCCATCTGGTCGCTGATCGAGGTGTTCTCCCGCGCCAGCACCGCGTCGAGCGCATCGCAGGCGCGGCGGAGCGCGGCGTCGTTCGCATCGCCGGGCTCGTTCGCATAATCGTGGAAGGCGGCGGTGAAAGCCTCCATTTCGCGGGCGATATGCGGCCAGTCCCCGCGGCGGAGATTCCAGGCCTCCATCCATTCGCGCACCACCGTCTCGACCGCCTCGGCCTTGGGCTTGTCGGCGACCTTGCGGGCGGTGGTCAGCATATGGCGCATCAATTCGGCACGGGCATGGAGCTGGCGGGCGGCGAGCGCGGCCGTCTGCATCGCCACAATCGCGCGCTCGGCCTCGAGCCGCAGCTCCTCGACGAAATGGGCCATCAGAACCTCCGCTCAAGGCAACGTCGCAAGCCGGTCGAACAGGCGCTGGAACAGCGCGCCCGCTTCGACGCTCGCGACGACATGGGCATTGGCCGGCTGCTTGAGCCTGCCATTCCAGTCGATGGTGGTACGGCCCCGCAATGGGCCATCGCCGGTCTCGACCTCGACGAAACAGTCGCGACCCGAGAAGAGTTCCGGCCAGAGCAGGAAGGCGATCACGCAAGGGTCGTGCATGGGATGGCCGGCGGTACCGAGCCCGCCAGGGCGCGGGCGCGTCAGCATGCCGTGCACCGCCCTGCCGGCCGCATTGCCGAACGAGAGCAGGCGCGGGACCTGTTCATGCGAGGCAATTGCCTGATGGGTGACGCCGAGCCCGAACATCACGATCGGCCGGCCGCAGCCAAAGACGATCGCGGCGGCGTGCGGATCGACATGCACGTTGAACTCGGCCGCCGGCGTGATGTTGCCGAGCGCCAGCGCCCCGCCCATCAACACGATGCGCTTGACCTTGGACAGCACGTCCGGCGCCAGTCGAAAGGCCAATGCAAGATTGGTCAGCGGGCCGAGCGGGCAGAGCGTGACGCTGTCGTCGGGCGCGGCGCGTAAGATGGCGATCAGTGCGTCGACGGCATGGATCGAGCTAGCTTTGCCGCGAGCCGGCGGCAGGTCGGCGCCCGCCAGCCCGTCGGGTCCGCAGACGAATTCGGCGGTCGCAAGTGGGAAGAGCAGCGGCCGGTCGGCCCCGGCATGGACCGGCACGTTCTCACGGCCGGCGAGCTCGCGGATGCGCAGCGCGTTCGCCGTGGTCAGCCCCAGCGGGACATTGCCGGCGACGGTGGTGACCGCCTTGAGCTCGAGCTCCGGGCTGGCGAAGGCGAGCAGCAGGGCGACCGCGTCGTCCTGGCCGGGATCGGTGTCGATGACGATCGTTTCGCCGGCCATCTCAGGCCGCCCTGGCGTTGCCGGCCATGATCATGCGGCTGAGATCGTCGGCGGAGAGGTCGCCGAGCGGCTGGTCGACATATTTGCGGCCGGCGCCCATGATCACGACCCGGTCGGCGAGCGCGACGACATCGCGCATATTGTGGCTGATCAGCAGCACCGTCCTGCCGTCGGCTTTGAGCTTGCGGATCAGGTCGAGGACGAGGGCGGTTTCCTTGACGCCGAGCGCCGCCGTCGGTTCGTCCATGATGATGATCTCGGCCTTCCAGCGCAAAGCGCGCGAGATCGCGACCGCCTGGCGCTGGCCGCCCGAGAGCCGCTCGACCGGCCGGTCCATATCCTCGACCGTGACCGAGAGCTGCTTCAGGAAGCCGCGCGCCTCCTGCGCCATGCTTTTCTTGTCGAGGACGCGCAGGAAGGGCAGCAGCAGAGGGCGTGTCAGCTCCGAGCCCATAAAGACGTTCTGGGCGATGGAGAGCCGCGGCGCCAGAGCGAGGTCCTGGTAGATCGTCGCGACGCCATGGCTCAGCGCATCATGCGGCGAGGCGAAGACGATGGTCTTCCCACGCATCTGAAGCGTGCCTGAGGTTGCTTCCTCGGCCCCGGAGATCACCTTGATCAGGCTCGACTTTCCGGCACCGTTGTCGCCGCAGATTGCGACGACCTCGCCGGCAAAAATATCGAGATCGACCTCGCGCACCGCCACGACCGGGCCGTAAGCCTTGCCGATGCCGCGGAGCGAGAGGAGGGGTGTGGCGGTCACCTCGCTCACTTCAGGAACTGCTGGACGTTGTTCTTGTCGACCAGAACGGCGTCGGTGAAGAGATAGGGGCCCGAAGTGATCGTCTCCTTCGGCTTCTTGTCGACGACGATCGCCTGGATCGCGTCGACGGCCTGCTTGCCCATCTCCTCGAACGGGATCGAGACGGTGGCGGTGAAGGTCGAGGCCGGGTCGGCGATGCGGGCATAGGTCTCCTTGCCGCCATCGACCGAGACCAGCGGGATCTGGCCCTTCTTGATCCCTTGAGCCTGCAGGAGGTCGTCGATGATATAGGCCTGGCCGTCGAACGAGGCCCAGATGCCCTTGATCTTGCCCTGGTTCTGCAGCAGCAGCGCCTGCATGCCGGCGCGGACATCGTCGCGCCAGCTCTGGGTGCGGGCCATCGAGAACTTGCCGAGCTCCTTCACTGCCTGGTTCTCGGAAAGCACAACATCGAGCAGCTTGCCGCGGATGCGCGAGGCGACGTTGAGGTCGAAGCGGGCGGTGACGATGTTGCCCTGGTAGCCGAGCTGGCCGAGCAGATAGAGCGCGGCCTCGGCACCGACCTTGTACTCATTGGTCTGGATATCGAAAAGCGCATGAGGGCTTGAACCCGACTGCACGGTGATGACGGGGATCTTGGCATCCTTGGCCGCCTTGAACTGGGCGTCGGCCTCGACCGGCTTGCCCATGGCGATGATGATCGCATCGACCTTCTTGGCGATCAGCGCGTCGAACTGCTCGGCATGCTTGGGCAGCGCGCCTTCCGAGTTCAGCAGCGTGACGTTCCAGCCCTTGGCCTTGGCTGCCGCGGCGGCGGCATTGGCGACGCGGGCATGCGTCTCCGACGAGAACTGGAAGCCGATCACGCCGAGCTCGAAGGCCCCAGCCCCCTGAACCATCGCGACGACGGCGGCAGCCGCCAGCAGAACCTTCCTCAAACCGACCATGACGACCTCTCCCCTCGTTGTCGTTGTGAACTGTCAGACCTTGAACGCCGCCTTCTTCAACGCGCTGGCCGAGAAGGCGACCGAACCGATGATGATGACGCCGAGAACGATGTCCTGAACGTAATAGGCCGCGCCCATCAGCACCAAGCCGTTGCCGAGCACCTTCAGCACCAGAGCGGCGAAGACCGTGCCGGGAATGTTCGGCTTGCCGGGCTCGAACATGGTCATCCCGAGCAGCACGGCGGCGATGGCATAGAGCAGGTAGTCGCCGGCCATGTTCGGCGCGGCGGAGGAGAGGTTTGCAGCGAGCAGCACCGCTGTGATGCCGGCGCAGAGCCCGGTCAGCAGCAGGCCGATGCGCTTCATCCTGTTGGTGGCGATGCCGGAAAGCCGGGCCGCCTCGTCAGCCTCGCCGGTCGCGACCATATGAGCGCCGGTGCGGGTCCATTTGATCAGGCCATAGGTCAGGAGCGTGACCGCGGTGAGCCAGAGCACGAGATTGGGGATGCCGAAGCTGTAGCCGCGCGCCAGCCCGGTAAAGCCGGTCGGCCAGCGCCCGACGAAGGCGACGCCTTGCGTGATCATGAAGGCGAAGCCCTTGGCGATCGCCGCGATGCCGAGCGTCATGATCAGCGAGGGCACGCGCAGCACCGTGACGCCATAGCCATTGGCCGCGCCGCAGAGGAGCCCGACCAGCAGCCCCGCCGTGACGGCGAGCGCGGGATGCTGCTGTCCCTGGATGAGCCAGCCGGTGACGACGGCGGACAGGCTCGCGACCTCGGCGATCGAGAGGTCGAGCTCGGAAACGATCAGAGCGAGCGTGAAGCCGAGCGCCAGGATGGCGAGGAAGCTCGTATCCTTCAGCACGTTGATGACGTTCATCGTCGTCGCGAAGTTCGGCGCGAAGGCGACGAAGAAGACGATCAGGACGAGGCCGGCGAGCGCAGTGCCGTAGCGGCCGATGATCTCGCGCATCGTCAGGCGTTTCCCTTGGCGATCGCCGAGATCGGCGACAGGATCTCGATGCCGCCGGTGACCGGGATCAGCGCGCCGGTGACGAAGGCCGCCGCCGGCGAGAGCAGGAAGGCGATGACGCCCGCGACGTCCTCGGGACGGCCGAGGCGCCCAAGCGGGGTACGCTGCGAGGCGCCTTCGACCAGCGCATTGAACTGACTGGCGAAGCCGCCGCGCACCATCGGCGTGTCGATGATCCCCGGCGCGACCGCGTTGACGCGGATGGCATGGCGGCCGAGCTGCTGGGCCATGCCATAGGTCAGCGTCGCCACGCCGCCCTTGGCCGAGCCATAGGCAAGGTTGGCGCCGCCATTGCTATGCGCGATCGACGAGATGTGGACGATCGCCCCGCCCTCGGCTTGCTCGATCATCCGCCGGGCGGCAGCCTTGGAGACGCGGAAGACGGCCGACAGGTTGATGTCGACGAGTTTGTCCCATTCCTCATCCTCCATCTCGACCAGCGGTACCGGCCGCGAGGCGCCGGCGCCGGTCACGAGATTGTCGAGGCGACCGAAGCGCTCCGCGGCCAGCTCGACCAGCGCACCGGCGAGATCACGGTCCCGGACATCGCCGGTCATGGCGGCGACGTCCGCGCCCTCGGCCTGGAGACGCTCCGCCAGCTCGACCAGCGGGCCCCCCTCCAGCCCGGAGAGGACGAGCCTGTGCGCCGGTGCCAGCGTCATCGCGAGTGCGCTGCCGATGCCGCCGGAGGCGCCGGTGATCAGGGTAACGGGCTTCGGCATCAGCCGGCCTTGCCGACGACCGGAACGAGACGAAACGCGACGACGCGGCAGGAACGCGGCATGGACCTCTCTCGGGAGATTGGTTCCATCTGGGTAAGGCGCAAGCGCCCCAGCCGCAACGTCAATCGGCGTGCAAGTCTGCGGCCGCAGACGCATGGCGCGCGAGACCAGCGAGCGGCTCACCATCCTGCGCAGCAACGACGAGATCGCGGGAGATCGGCGCCAGCGCCATCTCGGCCCGGCGGAACAGGGCGAAAAGCGCATCATAGGCCGGCTTGCGAGCGGGATCGGGCTCGAAGCGGCGGGCGACCGTGACGAGCGCCTGCTGGGCTTCAGCAAGAGAGCCGAAACGGCCGTGCCCCGCAAAGGCGATGATCGCTGCGCCGAGCAGACCGGGTTCCTTCGAGGCTGCCACCACGACCGGGCGGCCGCAGAGGTCGGCCTTGATCTGGCTCCAGACCGGATTGGCGGCGGCCCCACCGCCGAAACGGATTTCGCTCGCAGCGCTGCCGAGCGCGGCTTCGGCCCGTTCCAGCACGACACGGTTGAGGCAGGCGACGCCCTCGAGCACCGCGAAGGCCAGGTCGGTCGGTCCATGCCGGCGGTTCAAGCCGACGAGCGCGCCACGCAAGGACGGGTCCCAATAGGGCACGCGCTCGCCCTGGAGATAGGGCAGAAAGAGCAGCGGCTGCGGCTGGCGCGACCCTGAGAGCAGTGCGTCGATCTCCTGTCCGACGGCTGCGCCATCGTGGCCGAGCAGCGCCAGCAGCCAGGAGACGGTATCGGCGCCGGTCTGGCTCGGGCCGCCGAGCTGGAATAGCCCGCGCCAATCGACGGTCAGCAGGCCTTCCGCCCGCGCCGGCTCGCGGCCGACGACGCCGAGCACCTCGGTGGTGCCGGAGATGTTGTAGGCGAAGCCGTCGCGCATGGCGCCGAGGCCGACCACCGCCGCCCAGGTATCGTTCGAGGCGCAGAAGACCGGCTTGCCGGCGAGGCGATCGAGCGGCGCGGGCAGGCCGGGCTGGACCGGCGCTACCTGCTCCCAAGGCTCCAGCATCTCCGGCAGGATCGTAACGGGAATGCCGGCCGCAGCCAGCAGATCATGGCTGCCATGCGGGCTCGCAGCAGCCAGCAAGCGCGCCAGCGAGACGGGGTCGCTGGCCCGCCGACCGGTCAGGCGGAAATTCAGATAGTCCTTCGGCTCGAGCAGGCAGGCGAGCCTGCCAAAAACCTCAGGCTCCTGCTCGCGCAGCCAGGCGAGGCGGGCGAGCGGATGGAAGGCGTTGACCGCCGCACTTTCGGGATGGGCCGGATCTAGTTTCTCGCGCAGGCGCGCCGCGAGCGCATCGGCGCGCGTATCCTTCCAGGTCATCGCGGGACGCAACGAGCTTCCATCGCGATGGAGAAAGATTTGCGTGCGGGTGACGCCGCAGATCGCGATGGCCTCGACTGCATCGAACAGCGCCGGCGCCTCGGATGCCAGTCCGGCACAGGCCTCGACCAGCAGGGCCCACCAGGCCTCCGGCTCGATCTCGGAGCCACCCGAGCGAGCGTCACGACTCACCGGCCCGGCAATGGCGTGCTGGGCGCGGATCGCGCCGGTGTCATCGACGAGGGCGGCGCGAAAGGAGGTGCCGCCGAGATCGCAGGCGAGGACGATGCTCATGTCCCCGCCCTGCGTCAGGAACCGGCGCCGGTCAAGCGGCGCGGTCCTTCATGCCGCCATCGGTCAGGCGATACCAGGCGATGATGGCGGAGACGTAGAGCTCGTTCAGCGCGTGCAATGGCAGCGGGGTGATCGAGGTCACCGGGAAAGGCAGGCTCGCTTTGTCGCCGGTCGAGAGATAGAGCGCCATCGCCCGGCCCATCGCCGTCTGCAGGCCGACGCCCCGGCCCATGCAGCCGATATCGACGAGCAGGCCGGGCTCCGGCTCGTGCAGATGCGGCAGGAAATCGCGGGTCAGCGCGACGCGGCCGCACCAGCGATAGTCGAAGCGCAGCCCCTTGGCCTGCGGGTACATCTTGCCGATGACACGCTCCAGATGAGACCAGTCGGCGGCGTCCCGCGGCTCGCGGAATGGGCCGCGCCCGCCCATCAGCAGGCGATTGGTGTGGTCCTTGCGGAAATAGAGCAGGAGCTGGCGGGTGTCGGAGGTGACCTGCCCCTCCGGCAGGATCGTGCCGGCGATATTGTCGGAGAGCGGCTCGGTCGCGACGATGAAGGAGTTCGGCCGGATCACGGTCTGGCGCAGCTTTGGGATCAGGTCGCCGGTATAGCCGTTGGTCGCGATCACCACGCGCGGCGCAGTAACGGTCGCTCCCTGAGCGGTGCGCACGATCCAGTTACCACCGTCGCGAAGAAGGCCGATCACCGGGCTCTGGCCGTGGATCGCGGCGCCTGCTTTCAGCGCGGTACGGGCGAGGCCGCGGGCATAGGCGAGCGGCTGGACGCCGCCGCCGCGCGGGTCGAGCCAGCCGCCGAGATAGCGGTCTGTGCCGATCAGGCGGCTGGCAGCATCGGCGTCGAGGAAGCGCGCGCCGACGCCGCGCATCGCCCATTCGTCGGCCCGGCGCTTCACCGTCTCGACCATGGCCGGCGTATGCGCGCCCTGGATCCAGCCGGCGCGGCGATGCGGCACCTCCATGCCGTGCTTCTCGATCAGCCCGAAGACGAGATCGGCCGTGGAGGCGACGAAGGAGACCAGGGCCGCGCCCGCTTCGGTCCCGTATTTCGCGACGATCTCGCTGGGGTCGTATTTGATGCCGGGGATGACCTGCCCGCCGTTGCGGCCCGACGCGCCCCAGCCCGGTTCGCGCGCTTCCAGCACGACGACGGAGACGCCGGCCTCGGCGAGATGCAGCGCGGTCGAGAGGCCGGCATAGCCGGCGCCGACGATGCAGACATCGGCGCGGGCATCGCTCGCGAGCGGCGGCGTCTCAGCTGCCGCAGGGGCGGTCGCATGCCAGAGCGAAGGCTGCAGCGGAAAGGGCTCGGCCATGTCGGTGTCCTCAGATCGGCTTGAGCACGCGGCGCAAAAAATCCTGCGTACGCGGATTGCGTGGCGCGCTCAGCACTTCGCGGGCAACGCCTTCCTCGACGATGACGCCGCCGTCGAGGAAGAGGACGCGATCGGCGACTTCGCGGGCAAAACCCATCTCGTGGGTGACGACCAGCATGGTCATGCCCTCCTCGGCGAGGCTCTTCATCACGCCGAGCACCTCGCCGACCAGTTCGGGATCGAGCGCCGAGGTCGGCTCGTCGAACAGGATCGCCTTGGGCTGCATGGCGAGCGCCCGGGCGATGGCGACGCGCTGCATCTGGCCGCCCGAAAGCTGGGCCGGATACGCTTCGAACTTGTCGGCGAGACCGACGCGGGCGAGCAGGTCGCGGCCACGCGCCAGCGCTTCGGCGGGCGGCTCCTTCTTCACATGGATCGGCCCTTCGACGACGTTCTCGAGCGCAGTCCGGTGCGGGAACAGGTTGAAGCGCTGGAACACCATCGCCATGGCGGTGCGGATGCCGACGATCGAGCGATCGGCGCGGTCGACCTTGGCGCCATCGACCGTGATCGCGCCGCCATCATAGGATTCGAGCCCGTTGATGCAGCGCAGGATCGTCGACTTGCCCGAGCCGGAGGGACCGATCAGGCAGACGACCTCGCCGCGCTGGACGCTGCCGGTGATGCCCTTCAGCACCTGATGGGAGCCAAAGCTCTTGGTGACGCCGGAGAGCTCGATCATCGCCTGGCTCCCTTGCCGAAGCGGCGTTCGAGCCAGCCGACGAAAGCGATCAAGGGCAGGCTCATCGAGAGATAGAGCAGCGCCACCAGCGTGTAGACCGTCATGTTCTTGAAAGTCGAGGAGGCCAGCAGCGACCCTTGCAAGGTCAGCTCCGCGACGGTGATGGTCGAGGCCTGCGAGGAATCCTTCAGCATCATGATCATGATGTTGCCATAGGGCGGCAGCACGACCTTGACCGCCTGCGGCAGGATCACCCGGCGCATCATCAGGAACCAGCCCATGCCGATCGACTGCGCCGCCTCGACCTGGCCGTGGTCGATCGCCTCGATGCCGGCGCGAAAGTTCTCGGCCTGATAGGCGGAATAGGCGATGCCGAGGCCGAGGATCGCCGCCTGCAGCGCGCTCAGTGCGAGGCCGAACTCCGGGAAGACGAAGTAGATGTAGAAGAGCTGCACCAGGATCGGGACGCCGCGCAGCGTGTTGACGACGAGCTTGGCGACCAGCACCAGCGGCGCCACGCCCGAGACGCGCATCAGCGCCCAGACCAGGCCGAGCACGGTCGAGAGCGCCAGCGAGCCGAGCGTCACGAGGATAGTGAACTTCAGCCCCTGCAGCAGCAGCGGCAGGAACTGGGCGGCATCGCGCAGAAAGGATTGCATCGCAGGTCAGTTTCGACGGGTGATCGCGGAAGCGCCGCCGGCCTCTCCTCGCCGATCAGACGGCGAGGCGAAGCCGGATTGCCACGGGAGCGCTTATTCCAGGCCCCACTTCGCCAGGATCTTGTCGAGCGTGCCGTCCGCCTTGACCTTGGCGAGACCGGCATTGACCTTCTTCAGCAGCTCGCCGTCGCTCTTGCGCACGCCGATGCCGACCGAGCCGGTGATGATCGGCTTGTAGGACTTGACGAGCCGGACGTTCGGAAACTGCCCCTGCTTCAGCGTGTAGGCCATGATCGGTGCGTCGGCGAAAGCAGCCTGGACGCGGCCGGCGTTGACGTCGGCAAGGATGTCCGGCGAGGTCTTGTAGAGCTTCACCTCGGGGAACAGGCCGGTCTTCTGCAGCGCATCGACATAGGCCGTGCCGATCTGGGCGCCGACCGTGTAGCCCTTCATGTCGGCGAGCTCGACATAGTCCTTCTTGTCCGAAGCCGGGACGAGCAGACCCTCGCCATACGTATAGATCGGGTCGGAGAAGTCGATCACCTCCTTGCGGGCCGGGGTAATGTACATCGCCGCCGAGATCAGATCGATCTTGTTCGCGGTGAGCGAGGCGACCAGCGTCGAGAACTGCATGCCCTCGACCTCGACTTTCAGGTCCGACGCCGCGGCGATCGCCTTGACCAGGTCGACCATCACGCCTTCGATCGTGTTGGTCTTGGTGTCGAGAAAGGTGAACGGCATGCCGGTCGGCGTCGAGCCGACCTTGAGGACGGACTGGGCGGCGGCCGGCGAGACCGCAGCGGCAGCGCCTCCAGCCAACAGGGTCAGGAAGGTCCGGCGTTCCATGGCAATGTCCCCTCATTTGTCCGTACGCCCAGGCAGGCGCCGGCTCATATTTTCATGAGTATGAAGATACGAGCATAGGACGAGCTTGCCGGCAAGCGATTTTCATGCACATGAAATAAGCCGAGAAGGAATTGCGATGAGCCTGCCTGCCGCCGACCTGCCGCATTTGCATGTCGACCGTGAGATCGGGGCGCGGCTGCGCCAGCTCCGGCGTGCGCGCCGGCTTTCGCTGGAAGAGCTCGCGAGCCGCACCGGACTGTCGATCGGCTTCCTCAGCCAGATCGAGCGCGGCCTGTCCTCGCCGACGCTGCGCGTGCTCGCCGCCGTCGCCGACGCGCTCGGCACCGCAATCTCCGAGCTCTTCCCGGCCGATCAGCGGCAGGCCGACCCGACCGCCACCATCGTGCGTCAGCCGGACCGCGGCGAATTGCAGCTCTGGCGCTCCGGCATCCGCAAGCAGTTGCTGACCCCGCAGGCGGAAGGCGCCAAGCTCAACCTCTTCATCGTCGAGATGGAGCCCGGCGCCAGCACCGGCGACGAGCACTACATCCATCACGGCGAGGAAGCCGGTCTCGTGCTGAGCGGCGCCATGCTGCTGAATGTCGAGGACGAGAGCTGGGTCATGCGCGAGGGCGACAGCTTCCGCTTCCTCTCGTCGCGCCCGCATCGCTTCGCCAACCAGCATGATGGCGTCACCCGCGTACTCTGGGTCAACTGCCTGTAGCGGCATCAACCTGCGTCAGACGCATGACGAAGCCCTTTTCAGCTACCCCGCTCTGCGTCTAAGCCAATGCCGCCATGAAGAAAGGCGGCTGGACAACACCGCCTCCCCCGGCGCGATCATTGGCCAGGGGAAACGCAGGGGAGGTCGGCATGGCAGGGCAAGCCGCCAACGGGACCGTCCCGCTCGGCTCTTCGCGAGCCGTCGCGATGCAAGTGCGATTTGATCCAAGTCAAGGAGCCGCGCAGGCACGCGCCGAACGATCACGCTCTTCCTGCCCGACAGACAGCCCGACCGCGCCAGAGGACAAGCAGCCATGACACAAGCGCGACGGCACCAGCACCAGCATCCCGAAGCAGCGCCCGGCGCGACCGGAGGAGGCGCGGTCAACGGCGAGTTCCGGGTGACTTTGCCGGACGGCGCAACCTTGCGCGCCCTGTCGCAAGGCGAGGGGCGGCCGCTGCTGCTGGTCAGCGGACTCGCCGGCAGCACCGCCTTCTGGGACGACAATGCCGCGACGCTCGCCCGCTCCTTCCAGGTGTTGCGTTTCGATCAGCGCGGCATCGGCGCCAGCGAGCGCGGCAGCGCGCCCTGTACCGTCGACCAGCTGGCCAAGGACTGTTTAGCTGTGCTCGACGCCGCCGGCGTCGACCGCGCCACGGTTCTCGGCCATTCGACCGGCGGCTGCATCGGCCTGTCGCTGGCGCGCCAGGCGCCGGACCGCTTCGACGGGCTGATCGTCAGCGGCAGCTGGCTAAAGCAGAACCGCTACATGACCGCCCTGTTCGAAACCCGCCTCGCCATTCTCGACCAGCATCCACGTGCCTATGCGGCGAGCGCGGCGCTGATGACCTATCCGCCGACCTGGCTCGAAGCGCACTGGAGCGTCTACGAGACCGCGGTCGCGTCGGCACCCGACACGCCGGACGCGAAGCAGATCGTGCGCGAACGGATCGGCGCGCTGCGCGCCTTCGACGCTTCGGGCTGGGCCGGAGAAATCGCTGCGCCGACTCTGATCCTCGGCGCGCGCGATGATATGATCGTCCCTGCTTTCCTCCAGGAGGAACTCGCCGCGGCCATGCCCGGAGCCCGCAAGACCCTGCTCGATACAGGCGGGCATTACTTTCCGATCTCGCGTCCCGATGCCTTCACCGCCAATGTCGCCGAGTGGATCGGCGCCCTGTAGCGGCCGCGACGAACTGCCCCGTATCCAAGGAGGCAGGCTGCGCTATCTCAGAAGGCGTCTAAACTGAGGAGAGACGCCTGATGAGACTGATTGCCAGCGCTACCCTGCTCGCCCTCGCCGCGATGGCTGCCTGCCCCGCCTCGGCGCAGGATGTCACAGCCGGCGAACGCTCGTGGAACAAGTGCCGCGCCTGCCACCAGCTCGGCGAGGGCGCCAAGAACCTGGTCGGCCCGCAGCTCAACGGCCTGTTCGGCCGGCACACCGGCTCCGTCGAGGGCTACAGCTATTCGACCGCCAACAAGAACGCCAACATCACCTGGGACGAGGCGGTCTTCGCCGACTACATCAAGGATCCCAGGGCCAAGATCCCCGGCACCAAGATGGTCTTCGCCGGCATCAAGAACGAGAAGGAGATCGCGGATCTCACCGCCTTCCTCAAGCAGTTCGACAAGGACGGCAAAAAGATGTGAGACGAGCAGGGTTGACCCGGCTCGCCAATTCGTGAGGGCAGCCAGCGGATTGCGGCGTCTGCACCGCCTCCACTGAAAAGAATTGCCGGCTACGGAATCTACTGGCGAGTTCAGATGCGAATCACCATATGCTGCCGCTTGGGCAGGATATTAGGTAGGTTGGCCAGAGTGGCGAAGGCGGCAGCCGGCAAGCGAACGGCGGAGCCGAAGGTGCAGATCGGCGCCATACCATACCGGCGCAGGCCGGATGGCATCGCCGAGATCATGCTGGTGACGACGCGCGAGACGCAGCGCTGGATCGTGCCGAAAGGCTGGCCGATCCGCGGGCTGAAGGGACATGAAGCCGCTGCGCGCGAGGCCAGGGAGGAAGCCGGGCTCGTCGGCGAGATCGGCAAGAAGCCCGTCGGACGCTACACCTATTGGAAACGGCGCACCCACGATTTCGTGCTCTGCAAGGTCAGGCTCTATCTGCTCGCGGTGACGGAACAGCTGCCGACCTGGCCCGAGCAGGAACAACGCCGCTGCCAATGGTTCATCCAGGCCGACGCCGCCGACCTCGTCGACGAACCCGTGCTCGGTGCGATCATCCGCGGGCTGAAGCTGGACGAGGCCTGAAGCGGCCCGTCAACGCGCATCGTGGAAGATCAGCCCGGTCGTGTAGCGCTCGCCGGAGCGCACCCGGCTGACGCCATGGCGCAGGTTGACACGATAGGTTCCGCGCGTTCCCTGCACCGGCCGATGCTGCACGGCGAAGATCGCCGCCTCGCCCTGCCGAAGCGGCACGACCTCCGGCCGCGATTGCATGCGCGGGCGCTGCTCGACCACGGTGAATTCGCCGCCAGTGAAGTCCCGGCCCGGCTCAGACAGCAGGATCACCATCTGGAACGGGAAGAACAGGTCGCCATAGAGATCCTGATGCAGGCAGTTGTAGTCGCCGGCGCCGTATTTCAGGAGCAGGGGCGTGGGCCGCTCCTGGCCTCGCGCGTGACAGAGCGCGAGGAAGTCGTCGAGCGCGTCTGGATAGCGCTGGTCGATTCCGAGCGAAGCGTTCCAACGATTGGCGATTGGCGCGAGCCGGGTATAGATCAGCGGCCGCAGCGCCGCGATCGCCTCAGGCAGCGGATGGGCGAAGTACTGATACTCGCCGCGTCCGAAGCCGTGACGGGCCATCACGATGCGGCTGCGGAAATGCTGCGGCTCGGCATAGAGCGCCCGCAGTGCCGCACAGGCGCCGGCATCGAGCATCGGACCAGTCAAGCCGACACCATACTCGTCCAGTTCGCTCTCTATCCCTTGCCAGTCGAGCGCCGCCACGCGCTCTTCGATCGTTTGCACTCTTGCGCTGCCGATCGCTGTGGTCGCCATCGTCCAATCCCTTCGCAAACCCTGGGCGGCGATGAAACGCCCAGCGGCCGGCTGGCGACACCCGGTTTCTGTCTCGCCAGTCGCTGGACGAACCTGCTCGTTGCCGGAAAAAACAACCGCTTGACCTTCCCATGATGGGAAGGTGTAGCCATCTTCCAGCAAGAGAAGGAAGATGATGCGTCATGACGATGCATGCGAAGCATAAAGCACCTGCAAGCGGCCTCAGCGTGATCGATATTCCGGTCGACGGGATGACTTGCGCGTCCTGTGTCGGGCGGGTGGAAAAAGCGATCACGGCCGTTCCCGGCGTGAATGGCGCCGAGGTCAACCTGGCCACAGGCAAGGCGCGCGTGACGCTCGCCGGGGCCGACACCGGCGCGGTGGCCGATGCGATCCGTGGCGCCGGCTATGAACCGCGCGCGACGACGATCATCCTGGCGATCTCCGGCATGACCTGCGCCTCCTGCGTCGGCCGCGTCGAGAAGGCCCTGCGCGCCGTGCCGGGCGTCCTGAGCGCGGACGTCAATCTCGCCACGGAACGGGCGACCATCCGCATCGCCGACGGCGGCATCACGGCGGCACTGGTCGCTGCCGTCGCAGCCGCCGGCTACGAGGCAAAGCCGCTTGATCAGGGCCGCAGCGACGGCGATGACGAGGCCGGCAAGCGCCGCGAGGCCGACCAGAACGCCCTCTTCCGCTCGGTCGTCGTCGCGGCGCTGGCGACCCTGCCGCTGATGATCCTTGAGATGGGGCCGCATCTGAGCGAAGCCTTTCATCACTGGCTCTATGCCCGCATCGACGCCTTCGTGCTGAAGCTGATCGCCTTCGGCCTCACCACCATCGTGCTGTTCGGGCCGGGCCTGCGCTTCTTCCTCAAGGGCTGGCCGGCGCTGCTGCGGGCTGCGCCCGACATGAACGCGCTGGTTATGCTCGGAGCCGGTGCCGCCTATGCCTATTCGGTGGTCGCAACCTTCGCGCCCGGCTGGCTGCCCGATGGCACCGACTACACCTATTTCGAGACAGGCGCAGTGATCGTCACGCTGATCCTACTCGGGCGCTGGTTCGAAGCCCGCGCCAAGGGTCGGACCAGCGAGGCGATCAAGCGGCTGGTGCAATTGCAGGCGCGTTCGGCCCGCGTGCTGCGCGACGGCGTCGAGAGCGAGGTCGCGATCGAACATGTCCGGGTCGGCGATCTCGTGCTGGTGCGACCGGGCGAAAAGATCCCGGTCGACGGCGAAGTCGTCGAGGGCGCGTCCTATGTCGACGAAGCCATGGTCACCGGCGAGCCCGCGCCCGCCCATAAGAGCGTCGGCTCGGCCGTGATCGGCGGCACCATCAACCGCAACGGCGCGCTGCGCTTCCGGGCGGAGAAGGTCGGCGCCGACACCTTGCTGGCCCAGATCCTGCGCATGGTCGAGCAGGCGCAAGGCGCCAAGCTACCGATCCAGGCGTTGGTCGACCGCATCACCAACTGGTTCGTGCCAGCCGTGATCGCCGTCGCGCTCATGACCTTCGCGGCTTGGCTCGCCTTCGGCCCTTCGCCCGCCTTGACCTATGCGCTGGTCAATGCCGTCGCGGTGCTGATCGTCGCCTGCCCCTGCGCCATGGGGCTGGCGACGCCGACCTCGATCATGGTCGGCACCGGCCGCGCCGCCGAGCTCGGCATTCTGTTCCGCCAGGGCGCGGCGCTGCAGGGCCTGAGCGAGGTTTCGACCATCGCATTCGACAAGACGGGCACGCTGACCAAGGGCCGGCCCGAAGTGACCCATTTCGTCGTCGCCGAGGGATTTGCGGAAGACGAGGCCTTGCGCCTCGCCGCCTCCGCCGAGAGCGCCTCCGAGCACCCCTCCGCGGAGGCGATCGTCGCCGAAGCGAAGCGGCGTGGCCTTGCGCTAGCACCAGCCACTGGCTTTGCGGCCGAGCCCGGCCTCGGCATCTCCGCCCGTGTCGAGAGCCGCGAGATACTCGTCGGCTCGCGGAAGCTGATGGCGCAGCACAGCGTCGCGCTCGGCGACCTGGCCGACAGGGCCGCCGCCTTCGCCCGCGACGGCGAGAGCCCGCTCTATATCGCGATCGACGGCAGGCTCGCCGGCCTCGTCGCAGTCGCAGATCAGGTCAAGCCGGGCACGCAGGCCGCAATCGCGGCCCTGAAGGCGCTCGGCCTGCGCATCGTCATGGTGACCGGCGACAACCGCGCCACCGCCGAGGCGATCGCCGCCCGGCTCGGCATCGACGCGGTCGAGGCCGAAGTGCTGCCGACCGACAAGGCGGCGATCGTCGAGCGGCTGCAAAGCGGCAGCAACAAGGTCGCCTTCGTCGGCGACGGCATCAACGATGCGCCCGCCCTCGCCCAGGCCGATATCGGCATCGCCATGGGCGCCGGCACCGACATCGCGATCGAGAGCGCCGACATCGTGCTGATCTCGGGCGATCTCACCCATGTGCCGGAGGCGATCGGCCTGTCCAAGGCGACGATGACCAATATCCGCCAGAATCTCGGCTGGGCCTTCGGCTATAACGTCCTGCTGATCCCGGTCGCGGCCGGCCTGCTCTACCCGCTCTGGGGGGTGCTGATGTCGCCGGTCTTCGCCAGCTTCGCCATGGCCTTCTCCAGCGTCAGCGTTCTGGCCAACGCACTCAGGCTGCGCCGCTTCGCGGCCCGGCAGGACATCACAGCGACAGCGCCGGGAACCCCGGCCACCGCTTTCGGGAGGATAGGATGAATATCGGACAAGCCGCCGAAGCCTCCGGCGTCAGCGCCAAGATGATCCGCTATTACGAGCAGATCGGGCTGATCGAGCCGCCGGCGCGCTCGCAATCTGGCTACCGGGTCTATGCCGAGCCGAACGTCCATACACTGCGCTTTGTGCGCCGTGCCCGCAGCCTCGGCTTCTCGGTCGAGGAGACCGGGGCGCTGCTGGCGCTCTGGCGCGACCGCTCGCGGGCGAGCGCCGATGTGAAGTCACTGGCGCTGAAGCATGTCACCGAACTGGAAGAGAAAGCCGCCGCATTGCAGGCGATGGCGGCGACGCTGCGCCATCTCGCCAGCCATTGCCATGGCGACCAGCGGCCGGAGTGTCCGATCCTCGACACGATCGGCTCGTCGAGCTGAGACGCCGAAAAGCAAAATGCCGGAAGCCTTTCCAGGCCCCCGGCATTCGCCGATACGGGAATAACGCGTGATCGGCTGCGGCGTTCAGCGCCGCATCGCATCGGCGAGGCGCGGCGAGAAGGTGCGGGTCGGACGGCGGACCACGACGACCGAGCGGTTCGGCGTCATCACGGTGGTGCGGTGCGCGGCCTTGCGGATCAGCGGCACGACATCGGCGACAGGCACGCCCATCAGCTGGGCGGCGAGCTCGGCCTGCTGCTCCGGCGAATCGCTCATGCACTGCGCCGCCGTCACCGCCTCCTCGAGAGTCGGCAGTTCGACGCGGGGGCGCAGGACGCGTGGGGGAGGATTCTTGTACTCGGGCATCTCGATAGCTCCTTGGGCGCCTAAAATAGCACTTATTGTGCACTGCACAAGATTGCGCTGCATTATTCTCTGCAATGCAACAATCGCAGAGCGAGCTGGCACGCGGCTTGCGCCTTCGGAATGCCTAAAACCATCAGGACATTGTCGCGCTCAGAGCCGGTTCCGATCGGACTGTTCGAAACGGCCGACCTCGGCTCCGCAAGGAGAGATCCCATGAGCGCAGCGAACGCGACCCTTTCGGCGGTCCAGGCTCGCCGGCGTCGGCCGCCAGCACCGGTACCGGAAGAACATGAATTCGGCAGGCTCGAACTGCTGCTGCGCCTGCGCCGCAATCCGCTGACGATCTGGCGCACGCGCCATTTCCGCGAGCCGATCGTCGCCGGCGAGGGCCTGTTCGGCTATGGCGTCGTCGTCTCCGACCCGGAGGTCGTCCGGCATGTGCTCGTCGAGAACGCGGCGAACTACCGCAAGGACGATCTCCAGCGCATTGTCCTCGCCCCAGGTCTCGGAGAAGGCTTGCTGACGGCCGAGGGCGAGGCGTGGAAGCGGGCAAGGCGGACCCTGGCGCCGCTGTTCACGCCGCGCTCGGTCGCGACGCTGGCGCAGCGCATGGTGGCACCGGCGGAGCGGACAGTCGAGCGCATGGCGCGCCGGCGCGGCGGCCGCATCGTCGACATCTCGGCGGACATGACCCGCGTCACCTACGACATCCTGGCCGAGACGATGTTCTCAAACGCGATCGCCGGCGGCGCCGACGCCTTCGGCAAGGCATTGACCCGCTATTTCGAGACGCAGGGGCGCATCGACCCGCTCGACGTGCTCGGCGCGCCGTCCTGGCTGCCGCGCATCGGCCGTTGGATGGCGCGGCCGGCGATCAGCTTCTTCGAGGCCCAGGTCAAGGCGATCATCGCCGAGCGCCAGGCGCTGCACGCGGGCGGAACTCGGCGGCCGGAGAAGCCGGATCTGCTCGATGCCCTGCTCGCGGCGCGCGATCCCGAGACCGGGACCGGGCTCAGCGACGCCGAGGTCGGCGCCAACATCGTCACTTTCATCGGTGCGGGCCACGAGACCACCGCCAACGCCCTGACCTGGTCGCTCTATCTCATCTCGCTCGCTCCGGACGTGCGCGAGGCGCTCGAGGCCGAGATCGATGCGGCCGGCGACGATCTCGCCGCTGCAGCCCTGTCTGGGAGCCGCCTGGCGCTCACCCGCGCCGTCATCGAAGAGGCGATGCGGCTCTATCCGCCGGTGCCGTCGCTGTTGCGCACGGCGCTGGCCGATGATGCCACGGGCGCATGCTTCATCCCCAAGGGCGCGCTGGTGGTGGTCTCGCCTTATCTCTTGCACCGGCACGAGACACTCTGGCAGGCGCCGGACCGGTTCCGCCCGGAACGCTTCCTGCCGGGAGCCCGCGAGGCCATCTCGCGCTTTGCCTACCTGCCCTTCGGCGCCGGGCCCCGGATCTGCATCGGTCAGCAATTCGCCATGGTCGAAGCGGTGATCGTGCTGGCCGCGCTGCTGCGGCGACTGCGCTTCGACCATGCCGGAGAGGAAACGCCGATGCCGGTCCAGCGCATCACGCTGCGCCCGGACCGGGGCATGCCGATGCGAGTGATGTTGCGACGCCCCGTGCAATGATGCTCGCCGCCGACCGAGGCGAATTAACCACAGCTGCCGGAAAAGCGTTAAAGATGAACTCGGTGTTTTTAAAGATGTCGCGCCAGCGGCGCTCGATGCGGCCGAACAGCCTTCAGGCGAAACTCCGCAAGGCCCTGTCATTCTTGGCTCGACGGGCCGTCGCCTGCACGCGAACAATTTAAAACTTGGCAAAATCGTGACAAACTGCGGCGGCCCTTGCCCAAAAAAGGCCAATATGGAACAGATGCCAGGTGTGGTGCCGTATGGTCCCGCCCGCTTCTGCGAAACTGGCTCTGCCGGCTGCAAGGGCTACCAGATTGTTGGCACCATCCATTTTGGAAGCAACTTTTTACTGGGGTGACGTGATGCATGCCAAGACCATGAAAGCCGGAACCATTCTCGTCGCGGGCGCGCTCGCGCTTGGCGGCTGCACCCAGTCGCAGGAGCGTGTCGCGGCTGGTGGCGCGCTCGGCGCCGGTGCCGGCGCCCTGATCGGCGGCGCGGCCGGCGGCTGGCGCGGCGCTGCGATCGGCGCCCTCATCGGCGGTGTCGCCGGTCTCGTCATCGCCGACGCGATTGAGAGGGAGCGGGCCCGCGAGGCGGCTTACATCGCCGCGCGCTCGGGTGGCTCGAACGTCCAGAGCTTCCGCAATTCGAGCGGCCAGGCGGTCGTCGTGCGCGCCCGCACGGTGCGCACTTATAACAACAGCCAGGGCCAGCGCATCCGCGTGGTCGAGCGCAGCGTGACCCGCGAGGGCAAGGCCGCCGGTACCGACCAGGTCGAGGTCAATCTGGCCACGAACGAAGCCTCCGGCATCTGAGCCGCGGGTTAAACCAGAACCGGTCCTCCCTCGTCCGCGAGGGAGGACCTCATGAGTACCGAACCGAAATGACTGCGAAAGCGCTGACGAGACGGATCCTTTGCCTGACGGTTGCCGGCCTCACGGCGGCATCGCCGGTGAAGGCGACGGCGCAGACGCAGATGATGCAGGGCTTCGACCCCTACAACCCGTTCGGCTCCGCAGCCCAGATCCTGTGGCAGCGCATCCAGCAGCAATGCCCCCAGCTCAAGCTGCCGGTCACCATCGGCATCGCCTCCCGTCCCGTGACGCGCGACGCGTTCACGACCGACCAGGGCAATAATATCATGCAGCAGATCCGGGCTGCATTCTCGAACATCCCCGGCATCACCATGGCGCCCTGGCTCGACCTCGACCCGATCAAGGGCATCGTCGACACCGGCGTGCTCGACAATCCGCTGGCCGGAGACAACAAGGAACAGCTCAGCAAGATCCAGATCGAGGTGCGAGCCTCCGGCTACAAGGTCGGTGCGGCGACGCGCTTCAACCTTTCTGCGCATGGCTGGAACGGCTATGAGAGCTGCTCGCCAAGCCTCGACCCCTTCCCCGTCTCGCAGGATTTCATCGGCGAGGAGTACAGCTCGACCGACGAGCTTTTCAACCGGGTCGCGGCCGGCGTCTGGGCCGCCTCGGTCGATACCTCCAATCCGGTCACGCTCTCGGTGAGGATGCTCAGCGGACTGCCGGTCAGCCCCGGCTGGCAGGAATTCTTCTCCGACAAGCTGCGGCGCGCGCTGAGCAAGCAGAACGCCGAGGAGAAGGAAACCAAGATTCGGGCCGAACGCCATGTTTCGCTCGTCATCGCCCATGATCCGGCCGGCGCCGAGGACAAGCGTTGGGAGGGCATGGTCACCGTCGACCCGCGCCCGCTCGGCTATCGCATCTCCGTCAGCGTCAACCGCCGGAACACCACTCCCGTCTCCGAGGACGGGTTGGTGACGCTCGACGAGCTGCCGACGATGCAGCAATGGGCTGCGCTTGGCCCGGAGACGCAGACTCCGCGGCTCGACCAGACACCGATGCGGATCAATGCCCGCATTGAAGGCGGCCGCGCCCTGCAGCAATATCCTTTCCTGGTCGCGCAGGAATCCTATGTCGAGGTCGACATCCCGACCGGCAGCGTGCGCGGGCCGCACCCGGCCGTCCCCGTCGACGTGCTCGGGCGCAACAACACGCCGATGAAGACGATCCACATCGCCAATCCAAGCCGGCCGAACCTGCGGCGCTACAAGCTTGGCCCCGGCGAGTATACGATCCGCGTCGCCAGCGCCGGCCCGGTCGCGCAGGACTTCCAGCTGCGGGCACGTGCGGTCAACACCAGCGACATGCTGATGCCGGAAGCGCCGGGCCGGTTGCTGCGCCGCTTCCAGGACTGGTACGCCAGCGTCTCTGAGGATCCGCGCACCGGCCAGCGCACCTGCTTTGCCTATACCGCGGCACAGGAAGCCGGGCCGCGCTACTGGCGCGAGCAAGCGCCGTTCATCCTGCTGCAGGCGAGCAGTGCCGGGGTCGGAAACGGCGATCTCCAGCACCTGATCGAGGACAAGCGCTACTACAAGCCCAATACGCCGTTCGAGGCGGTGATCCGGGAAGGCGGCGGCATGGCGCGCCGGCTCAACGCGGCGCCGACCGCGGCGGGCAACTTCATTCGTCCGATGAAGCAGGGCTCGAACGGCCAGCCGATCCTCGATATGGACGCGGTCGCCGGCTACAACCGGGGCACGACGCTCGAGATCAGGGGCACCGCGCCCGACGGCCGGCCGGCGCATGTGATCTATTCGCTGCAGGGCTATCGGGCCGCCGTCAACGCCATGTCGCTCGAATGCGGCCGGCGCGACCTCGCCAACGCCCTGGTCTGGAAGTAACCGGCCTGTCGATGCGCTCAGGCCAGTGCCAGCGCCACCCGCGCAGGTCCCGTATCATCGGCAAGCTCGAAGCGAACCAGGCCGCGACGGACCCCGGCAGCCGCGTCGAGCACGGCCGGAAGCGAACGGGCCGAGCGTTCGAGGACGCCGAGCATGGCGGGCACGAGTCGCGGATCGCTCCAGACCTCCTCGACGCGGCGGCTGAATGGCGCCAGGAAAGGCTCCATCCCACTCCAGGCGAGGATGATTTCGCGCGGGCGGGCCACCGCAGCCTCGAGCCCCGACAGGATCCGCTCGATGATCGGCGCCCAGACGCCATCGTCATAGCGTCCCACCGGCAGCAGGACGATCAGCCGGCCGGCACCCTGAAGCGCCTCCTGGGCCTGCGAGGCAACCTGGGCGGAATCGCGGAACAGCCGCGGCAGCAGGCGCGGCGCGATAAAGCTCGCTTCGATCTCGTGCGTCTCCGCCCCGGCAGCCTCGGACAAGGCCAGCCGGCGCAGCGCAACGTCCTCGCCGGCAATCGCCTGAGCCAGCGCGGCCGGCAAAGCAGCCGGCAGGGCGGCGAAGCAAACCGTTTCTGCGCTCATTGCATTCTGCTCCATTCGAGCCGCCACCATGCCGCAGCCCATGTCCCAGGCAGGCAGGTTTCCGCAGAGGTGGCCAGATGGCCGCAAGATCAGGCCCGCGTGACGAAAGTCGAGCCCGGGGCCTGTCTTGCAAGACGGCGGGCCATCGCGCAAGGTCCGTCCCCGTCGTTCCGCTCAGCTCGTCTTCCCCGGAGCCCGTTTCCGTGACTCTTTCCGTGGCGCCGGTCGCCGTCATCTGGGACGGCTCAGGTCATATCGCCGCGCTCTGGCGGCATAGCGCACCGGTCCGCTTCCTCGCGGCGGAAGAGGCCGGCGGGCGCATCAGCCTGATCGCCGCCGCCGACGCCGGAACGGCGCCGCTGTTCGCGCTTCTGCCTGCCGGGAGCCGGGCCGTGCACGCCGTGACGGTGGAAGCCGACGGCCGGCTGAACACGATCCCGGTGCAGCTCGACGACCGGCTCTCTCTCGCCGAGGCCGACCGGAACGCCGGCGGCCTGGCCCTGGTGCAGGCTCATCTCGACGACGCCGGTGCACTGACCGTCCAGACCGGACCGGCCGGTGCCGGCTCAGCTCCGGAAGCGGCGCCCATGGCCTCCGGGTTGAACCGCGCCAGCGGCTCGGAGAGCGAGGGCTATCGGCTGCTGGTCGGCCCGTTCCTGCATCCGGAGGACGAACGCGCCGCGACGACCGTGCTGACGGCGCGCCGTCGCGAGGCCGGCGGGCTGACGCTCGCTTTCACCGGCGATGGCAGCGAGACGATCGCCGAAGGGCTGCTGGTGGCGCATCTGCCGGCGGCGATGCGCGAGGCCAGGCAGGCACTGTCGCAGATCGACCAGGACCTGCGGCTCGCCATCGAGGCCGAGTTCGACACCTTGGCCGCGGCACCGGCTGACGAGCGCGACGTCGATGCGACGGGCCTTGGCCGCGTCGCCGCGCTGCGCCGCGGCTTTCGCCTGCTGCGGCCGCGCGCCGAGGCCAAAGATGGTCTGCTCTCGCTTCCCGACTGGATCGAGGAGGACGACATCATCGTCTTCGCCGAGCCGCGCCGCCAGCTCGTCTGGAACGGCGACGGCGAGGCAGTCAGCGGCAGCCCAATGACGTTGCGCTGGCAGGATGGCGCCTTCGCGGCGACCCCGCATGGCGCGCGCTACAGCGCGTCTGCCGCGACGGGGCTGACTATCGGCCAGGCCGGTGGCAATGCTCTCGTGGCGGCGGCGCCCGGCACAGCCGCGCCGCTGCACGACGATCTGTCGCTCGCCGCCGGGCGCCGGGCCGAAGAGCTGTGGCGGGCGACGAGCGCAAGCCGACCGGCGCGGCTCGGCACGCTGCTGGGCGAACTCGCTCTGCGAGCCGCTCACGCGCCGACCGGCCCGCTGGCTCGGCTCGATGCACGAGCCAAGACCTCAACGACCAAGGGCCCCGCGGCTTCGGCCGGCCTGCTCGAAGCCCTGGCGACCGCCACCGGAATCGATGCGGGCCGGATCGACGAGCTCGGCGAACGCGCGCTCGGCGAGCAGATCGCCATGCTGCTGCGGATGAGCGCGCAGCCAGAGCTCGCGGCCCGTGCCTGCGCGGTCCGGCTGCTCCTGCCCCTACCCGGGGCGGATCGATCGGAGGCGGAGCTGGCGCGGCTTCTCGCCTGGTACGAGGACCCGGCGCTTCCACAGGCGCTCGCCCGCGAGGCGATGGCGCTGGCCGGGCACGACCGGCGCGCCATGCGCCTGCTGCACGATGTCGCCGCCAGCGCCCATCAGAGCTGGATCGAGCCGGAACTCGCCGCCGAGGTCGAGCAGGCGATGGCGGACGCCGCCACGCGCAGCGGCCAACGCCGGTTCTCGCCCCTCGATGCCTTGTTGTTCGAGCTGCGCCGGCAGCCGCAACGGCAGCCCGCCCCCGGCCTCGAGACGATCGCCCGCATGCGCAGCGAGCTCAGCGATGCGGCGCGGCAGGCAAGCCAGCCGGCGGCGTTCACCGATGAGTTGGCGCGCCGGCTCGGCGAACTCACCCCCGGGGAGATCGTCCTGCTGCATGGCCATTTCGCCAGCTTGCGGCGGGAGGTGGAACAGGCCGCGGCCGCCGCAGACCTCATCCGCGATTGGGAAGGCGTGGCCGGATATCCCGGCCTCGCCGCCCGGGCCCATCGCAGCGGCGACCCCGTCAAGGGCGCTGCGCGGCTCACCGCGAGGAGTCGCCCGTTCGCGGGTTCGCTCGCACATATCGAAAGCCTCGCCCCAGCCCTCACGGGACTTTCGGCGCAGATCGACGCATTGCTCGGCCCGGCCGGCGGCGCGACGGAACGGAACCAGGCGCTGCGCGCGACCCTCGAAAGCTATGGCCGCCTGCTTCTGGCGCAGATGGCGCTGCATGAAGCGGATGCCGCCTTCGCCAGCGTGCCCTTTGCCGGAAAAGCGCTGGCTGATCCGCACGATACCGGTTTCGGCGCCGCCTATCGCCGGCTCAGGGCCGGCAGCGGCGACCTGCTGGCGCGCTATCTCGCCGCCGCTGCCGCGCTGACCGGGCTCGATCATCATTGGGGCACCGCGCTCGCCGGTGAAGTCACGGCAAACACCGGTTCGAGGCAGGACGCATGACCACTCTGCCCTGCTACAATCTCGAGACCCGGCTCGGGAGTTTTGCCGCGACCATCGCGCTCGACCGGAGCGGCGAGCTGATCGACCTCCTCGCCTTCGAGGCGCCAGAGGACATGGTCAGGGCGGTCACGGTCTCGCTGGTCTCGCATGCGCCGGGTCTCGCCAGCGGCGCCGACATCGGCTGGCTGCAGGGCAATACGCTGCTCGACAAGGCCGCGATCCGCGCCGGCGAGCGGCTGGTGCTAGGATTGAAGCGCGAGGCCGTGATGCGCGCGGTGGCGAGCCACCGGGCCCAGGCCGATGTCGACAGCGACGCCAGCCTCGAAATCGCCTTCTCCACCATTGTCGAGACCGCCGGCGGCACCCGCGCATCGCCGCGGCGCCTCATCAAGATCGCGGCGCTCGCCGGCGCCTCCCAGCCGGAATGGCGGATCGAGCCGGTCGAGATCGACCTGGATTCGCTGCAGACCGGCAAGCAGCTCGCGGTCGGCCAGATCGCGGTCGACATCCCCCGCGACATCGTGCTCGAAGGTCGGCGCGGGCTGACGATCGAGGCGAGCTGCTTCGGCCTGAAGGCGCAGCATCTCTCGCTCGGCGTCGCCGCGCCGATGGATCATTCGGTCTCGCTGCGGCACTTCCCGGATAGCGGCACCTCGACCAGTCGGCATCTGATCTGGCTCGCCGACGCCCCGGCGCTCGCCGGCCAGGAGGTGCGGCTCGATGTGACGTTGACGCGCGATGCCTTGCTCGACTTCGTCGACGAGACCAGCCAGGCCAATCCAAAGGCGCCACTGCAGATCAGGTTCACCGCCAAGCTCGGCGGCTGGGTCAGCCAGGACGGCGCCGGCCACGACAGCGATGGTCCGGCCAAGCCTTGGTCGAGCGCACTCGAATCGCGCTCGGTGCCGATCCGCAGCCCGAATCGCGGCGAGGTCGCGCTGACGATCGCCGGAGAGCATTTCACCTGCCCGCTCGGCGGCACCGCGCAATTCGAGATCGCGAGCGGTCTCAACGCCGAGGTCGACCCAGACGACGAGACCTCGATCGTGCGCTGCGACGGGCTGGTGATCGATCTGCGCCGCTGGCCGTTGACCCGGACCGCGCCGCTGACCGTCGAGGTCGGCAGCCGCATGGGCGAGAGCGAGATCGCCGAGCCGCCGACACCGTTCCCGCTCGAGATCGTGCGTGATGGCGATTTCGGCCGGCGCGGCCGCATCGTCGTGCCGATGCAGAACTTGACGACGAGCTTGTCGCGGGCTGTGCGCACCAGCGGCGCCAATGTGCTGCGCGGCGAGATCACCGTGTCGCTGGCGATCAAGGCCGGCGACGAGGGGGGCCGGGCCTTCGCGCAGGCGAGCCTGCCGTTGCGCTACAGCCGCCGCGTCCACCGCCTGCCGATCTGCATCGACCTTGGTGCATCCGCCACCTCGATCTGGTCGGGCGCACCGCGCGCCGCCGGCCGGGCGACCGAGATCAAGCCGCTGGCGCTGGGCACCTGGCTCGCCGCTCATGTCGATCCGCGCCATGGCGAGGCAGCCCTGCAGGATGCCGGCGCCGCGCCGCTGATCCCGAGCCATGTCGGCCTCGATTCCAGCAATAATCTGCGCGCCGACCATGCACCGCACAGCCTGCCCGACCTCGCCTTGATCGGCTCCGACCGCGCCAGCGTGGCGCGCCGTCTCAAGGCCTTCGCGCGGCGCTATGACGTCTCGGCACCGGCCCCGCCGCCGCAGCCCGGCCTGCCCGAAAGCGGCAAGCGGATCGACTCGCTCAAGCACGCGCTGACCTCGGGCGCGGTCTCGCTGACGCTGAACGATCAGGTCCACCGCTACGACGCCGCCACCGACCGCGTCGTCGCCACCAACACGGTCGAGATCGCGCCCTTGGTCGCTGATGTGCTCGACGAGCTGGTCGACCTTTATGTGCTGCGCCTGGGCGAAGACCGCCTGCGCGTCGAGGACCATGCGCCGCCGCCGGTGGTGCCGCGCATCCTGGTCTCCTGCCCGAGCGGCATCGGCGACGAGATCGCCTCGCGCTATCGTGCCGCGCTCGAACTCTTCGCCCAGCGGCTGGAGCGGCTCTTTCCGGGTGCGACAAGCTTCCCGGATGCCGCGGTCACCGTGCCCGAGGCGGTCGCCGCGGCGCGCTATGTCGCCAGCCTGCCGGAGGTGCGCGCCGCTGTCCCGGATCAAAGCGAGGCGTTGCTTGTCACGCTCGACATCGGCGGCGGCACCAGCGACGTCGCGCTTGCCACTTTGCGTCGAGACGGCGACCGGCTGAGCCATCAGACGCTCGTGACCTTCGGCCTGCCTGTCGGCGGCGACCTGATCGACGACGCGCTGACCGGCATCGCCGCGACCTTGATCGACCGGGCGATGGACGGGCAGGACGCCCATTGGCAGCCGGCCTTCGCCGAAGCCTCGCTCGCCCGCGCCATCCAGCGCGAGGACGCTGCCGCGCTCGCGGCTCGCAGCTGGCTCCGCAACGCGGTGAAGCAGGCCAAGGCAGATCTCGCCACCCGGCTGAGCGAGAAGGCGCAAGGCGCCGCGACGCGTTACCGCTGGGATGTCGAGGCTGCCGACGAGACCTTCGCCATCGTCCTTGCCGAGCTGAAGCCGGACGGCGATCCAACCGGCCTCTACGTCGCCCAGAGCGAGCCGGCATCGGCGGATGTCACGCAGCGGCCCGGCCTGCAGCTCGCGATCGACGGGCCCGACAAGGCCGGGACGCGCCGGCTGGTGCTGAAGGTTTCGCGGGCAACGCTGGAGAAGGGAGCCGGCGAGGCCTCGCAGCGCCTCACGGAGATCGGCGCGGTGCTCGGCGGCCTGCTGCCGCGACTCGCCCGCGCCGCCGGCCCGAACCCAGCGCGCCGGCCGACCGTGATCATGGTGCCGACCGGGCGCGCCGCGCTCTGGCCGCCGATCTTCGAGGCGATCGCCACGGAAGCCGGCGCCAGCCGCGCCGCGTTCCCGTTCGAGCGGCCATTCTCGCCGGCTGCGATGAAGAAGGCGGTGATCGCGGGCGCCGCCATCCTCGGCATCGAGGGCGACATGGCCGGCAGCGCCGTACAGTACAAGAACCCGCTCGGCATCGCCGCCATGGCGGTGCAGATGCGCGATCTCGGCGCCACCGGCCTGCGCACCGAATTCGCCGCCGAACGCATCCATTATCTCGGCTACGACATCGCGTCCGGCGCGCGCGTCCATGCCGAGCATGACGAGACAGCGCCGAGCTTGGGCGGACGCGCCAATCTCGGCCGCCGCTTCCAGTTCGTGCGCACCATCCCGGGGCTCGACCCGCAAGGCAAGGCACTGGCGTGCCTGCGGCCGCTGCTCGACGGCCAGGACCCGATGGTGCTGCTCGAAGGCGATTCGATCGTTGAAGCCCATCGCGAGGGGCTCGACGGCTTCGGCGTCTGCGAGATCATCAGCGAGGTGCTGTCGCCGGTGAGCCGCAAGGTCACGATCGTCGCCGCCAATGAGGGCTGGGAAGCCTGCTGGCGGATCGAGCACGACCGCGTCTCCCGGATTTACTGAGAATCGAGATGTGCCCCGCTCGCCATTCGAGGCCATTCCGGACAAGCCGCGAAGCGGCGCCGATCCGGAATCCATTCCGGAACCGCTCAGATAAGGGTTCGGGACTGGATCCCGGGTCTCCCTCCGGTCGCCCGGGACGACTCGCGTATTTGATGACGTCCGGTTCCGAAAATTGCTCCGGAGCGCACAAGAGCGATTGCGCCCTGCAAACCCTTCTCCCCGCCCGAGTGAGCTGACGCCATGGCCCTGCCCGATCTCATGGACCTGGTGATGCACGACCCGCGGCGGCTGACCTGCCTGCGCGCCGTCGCCGGCGAGGCGGGCGAGGCCATGCCCGGAATCGAAAATCTCTGGCGCAAGCCGGTCTTCAGCCTGACGGCCGGCGGCCAGCCGACCAAGGACGGCAAGGCCTCGCTGGAGGACCTGATCGACCGGCATCGCAGCATCGCCCTCACCGATGGCGGCAGCGGGCCGCAGCCAATCGACGTGCCCTTCACCTCGCTGGTGGTGCTGACCGCCGAGGCGCTGCCGGGCGCGCAGGAGCTCGGCCGCTTCCTCGCCGACCGGATCGAGCAGCGCTTCCGCGATGTGATCGACCCCGATATCGGCGTCACCGTCCATGTCGAGCAGAGCCTGCATGCGACAGCGCCGGTCGCGGTCTATCTCGGCCACGGCGTCTACGCCCCGCCGGCCGACAACCGGCTGCCGCATGGTGAGGTGGTGATCCGGCAGGATGCGGATACCGCGATCGGCCAGCCGATCATCGGGGTCAACACGCCGGGCGGGCTCTATTCCGGCCAGGCGCGCTTTGCCTTCTCGCGCAGCGAGATGCTGACGCCGGCAGTCCATCCTGACCTGCCGGGCGGCACCATCTTCTTCCTCGGCCGCTATCCGGTCGACGCCTCCGCCCGCGATGCCGGCGGCCTGCCTTTGCTCACCGCCCTGCCACAGACGCCAGAGGCGCGGGCCCAGGCGATCCAGGTCGAGACGCTGGCTTTGCCCGGCGGCAATATCGATGCCCGCTTCGAGATTTTGGGCGTGCGCCCGCAGGTCGGCCGGGTCACGCTCGGGCTGGTCGACGTCACGCTCGACCGCCGGCAAAGCCGCCTGCAGGCGCAACCGCCGAAGGGGCCGCATCTCGCCGTGGTCGGCCTCGCCATCCCCGAGAATTTCGGCGGGCGGCGCATGGCGCGCTATTGGGTCGAGCGCAGCCATGGTGGGCGGTTGATGTCGTCGGCCATGCTGGCGCAGCGCGACAGCATCGTCGTGCAGGGCCGCGACGCCCGACGCTACGACCGGCGCGAGCTGCGCTACAGGCGCGTCGGCGGTGAGTTCCGCGCCGAGAGCATGAGCTTCGACGGGCGCCGCCGATCGCTATTGATGCTGGAAGATGGCGAGTTCGGCTATATCGGCCTGCCGCGCGAGCAGACGCCGATCGCCTTCGGCCCGGACCAGTCCACGCGCGGCTACGGCACTTTCGACTGGCTGGGCGAGGCCGTGCGTGTCCAGTTCGGCTCGGGCGTGGTCGAGCGCCTCGACGATCTCTATGATCACAACCCGGTCGGCTTCATCGCGGCAGCGCCCGGCGGCGTCGCCGTGCAATCGGCCGGTGACATCTGGCTCCTCGGCGGACGCAAGCCGCAGGCAGCCGGGACCTCAATCATCCCGCCGAACGGCCCCTTCGTACTCGGGCCGCTGGTGGTCGAGCTCCGGGAGGCGACGCCATGAGCCATCCGCTCTTTCGCGGCCTGAAGCGCAGCGTCACCACCGTCGCGGTCGGCGCGGTTACCATTGCCGGCTTCCTCTGGCTCTCGGGCGGATTGATCGGCGAGCTCGCCGCCAGCCGCGCGTGGATCAAGCAGCCCGATTTCACCGAGACCAGCCGCTCGAACGAGGACCTGTTCCAGCAGGGCGTCGCGACCGGGCTGATCTGGCTCGATGCCGCCGGCCCGGTCATCCGCTCGCAGCCCTGCGAAGCGCTCTACGACCCGTCGCTGACCGTGCCGACGCCGCAAGGCACCAAGGAGTTCTCGCGCACTTTGCTCGACCGGCTCTGCAACCTGCCGGCCGGCGCGCAGATCCGCTCGGAAATGCTGGCCTGGAACAACTCCTTCCTGATCGCCGGCGCGCGCGACGACCGGGCGCCCGACCGGCGTTGCGCTGACGGCACGCCGCTGACGCTGCCGGTCGTCCCGGCCGGCTGCCGCCCGTCGAGCTGGACTGCGCGCGTCGCCCAGACCACCGACCTCGCCGCGCCGCTCAACGTGATGCCCAATGCGGTGCCGCCGCCGCGCGACTTCGCCGATTTCGCCAAGCGCCGGGGCAACCAGCTCTCCGATTGGGCGCTGTTCGGCCCCTTGCGTGCGCCTGACGACCGGCTCGTGCTCTCGACGCGGCTGCCGCCCGGCAATCGCCGCGTCACCGTCGACATGATCCTGGAGCCGGCCCGCATCGTCGTCGGCAATGAGCGCGTCAATCTCGACCCCAAGCGCGACGAGCAGACCGTGCGCATCGCCGGGCTCGCGATCGCGGCCGAGCGCGTCTGCTCCGACAGCGACGAATTCGCGACCTGCGCGGAGGAGGCCCAGCAGGGCCTGCCGCATGGCTGGCGCTTCACCATCACCGGCGCCCGCCGCCGCGATGTCGAGATCGGCTTCGAGGGCCAGCCGGTCCGGGCCGTGCCGCCGCGCGCCCGCGAGATCCTCGGCGGGCCGGGCGTGCAGAGCGAGGACGGCAAGGTCAAGCTCTGGCGCTCCTCGCATATCGAGGCCGATTGCGAGCGGGCCAAGACCAAGCTGGTCTGCGAACTCGGCTGGCGCGGCGCGGTCACGCAGCGCCGCAGCGGCGCGGCCCGGGCGCTTTACTTCGCCGACGGCACGCCGGCGCTCGACAATAACGGCGTGCCGCTGCCGATCGTCGACGAGCTCGGCCTGACCGCGATGATCGGCTACGGCGCCGGCGATGTCGGCTCGCTCTCGGCCGCGCTCGGCCGGGCCCGCACCCGCGAGAACCTGACGCTGACCATCGAGCCGCGCCTGCAGAAGCTGGTGCAGGACGCCGTCTACGAGCATATGGGCGAGCGCCTCGGCCGTGGGAAGCGTCCGCGCAAGCCCGGCCCGCTGCCGGTCAATCTCGCCCCCGAGCAGGAGCCGCCGGATCAGGGCGACGGCCGCGCCGTCGTGCTGCTGATGGATGCCGGCGACGAACCCGGCGCGCTGCTCGGCCTGGCGAGCTGGCCCGATTTCGTGCCCGGCATGCACAGCTGGGACATCCAGGCCCTATCGACCGGGCGCGACAGCGATTCCCCGCTAGCCGGCCATGGCTGGCGCGCCGGCGACGTCCACACCATGCCGGGTTCGACCTTCAAGCTGGTCACGGGCCTCGCCAGCATCCTCGGCATCCGCGAGCAGCCCCGTTTCGCAGACATGATCATGGGCCGGATGCCGCCGGGGCAGCAGGCGCAGGTCTTCGGCATCCCGGGCGGCGGCATCCTCAATGTCGACGGCGTCGCGATCGCCAATTATGGCGGCGCCGGCTTCAATGTCGGCATCCTCGCGCCGGCGCAGAGCGGCTGCCCGGATGCCGGCCGCGGCGCGCAGATCGGTTTCTGCGAGGCGCTGATCAAGTCGTCGAACCTGTGGTTCGCCGGCATGGCGCTGACCATGGACGGGCGTAAGGTCGGCGGCCGGCCGATGACAGTGCCGGGCCGGACCGGCACGATCCTCGCCGAAATGACCGAGCATCTCTATCCCATCACCCAGCCGGGCTCGCTCGCCCAGCCGGGCGTCGACCTGACCCGCGGCATCGTGCCGGGCGCACAGCGCCTGACCGGCGAGGCGCTCGACCTCGCGGTCGAGGACAAGCGCAACGCCCGCCGCATCGACCTCGCCACCAATTCCTACGGCCAGGGCGTGCGCGCGACGCCGATCGCCATGGCCTCGATCTACGGTTCGGTCGGCGCCCGCAAGGTCATCCTGCCGCGCGTGCTGAAGCCGGTCTCCGACGTCGCCGAGACGCCGATGCCGAACGAGGGCAAGCCGGTCATCCCCGGCATGGATCCGCGTCAGGCCGAACCCTTCCTCGACGACGCCCAGCGCGGCCTGCATGGCGTCGTCAACTCGCCCGGCGGCACCGCCGCCGGCGTGATGGCCTCGCTGCCGCCCGAGGTTCGCAAGCGCATCTTCGGCAAGACCGGCACCGCCGACACCACCGACGGCATGAACTCAGCCTGGTTCGCCGGCTGGATGGACAATGTCGCGGGGCGCAAGCGCGTCGCCTTCACCTGCCTGGTCTCGCATACGCGGGAAACCGGCGGGCGCGCCTGCGGACGCCTGATGGCCGGTCTGCTCGGCAAGGTCGCCGCGCTCGGAGACAAGAAGTGAGCGAGTCCACCGCGCTGCGCCAGTTGATGGGGCGCTGGCTGACCCTGCGGCCGTTCCGCCTGCCGCGCGTCCGCATCGGCGGCGCCGGCGGGGCCGTGACCGGGCTCGTGCTGCTCGCGCTCTGCCTGGCCGTGCTCGGCTTCTGGTGGCACAACGCCACGCATCTGATCGAGAGCGCCCGCCCCGTCGTCAGCCTGGAGCGGCTCGACCTTGCGCTTGCCCGCGGCGAGACCGCGACGATCGGCCGGCGTGAGCTCCTTCAGCCGCAGCGCTTCGACGCCGCCGAGGCGCGCCATGTCGCCCTCACCCGCCAGCCCGACGGGCGCGTCACCATCCGCAACGTCGCCAATACCCGCCGGCTCTGGCTGGACTACGCCAACGGCTCGGGCAGCTTCTCGGCGCGCTGGCGCTTCCAGCCCGGCGACCGCATCGCCGCAGGTGCACTCGCAATCGCGGTCGACGAGGCGCGGCCCGGGCGGCTGGCACTGACCCTGACCGAGGCCGGCAAGCAAGGCGCCCGCAAGCTCACCATCGACTCGACCGGCCCGCTCTCGACGATCAGGCTCGACGGCAATGCGCTGCCGGTCTGCCAGCCGCTCAGCAGCGCCGACCGCATCCGCGGGGTCGTCACCGGCCTGATCGCCACCGACGAGCGCGGCGAGGACAAGCTCGTCTCGCTGGGCGGCCGCCTGACCTGCTCGGTGCGCGAGGAAGTCCACATCGCCGCCAACGCCCTGCCCTTCAAGGCGCTGACCATCGTCGCGCGCGGCGGCGGCTATTTCCTTGCCCCGGGCGACGCGGTCGACGCGCCGCGACCGCCGGTGGTGTTCGCGCGCGGCAACCAGCGCATCACCGACTTTACCGACATCGCCTGGGAGCTCGATCCCGACGGGCCGTCGCGCCTCAGCCATATGATCATCGGCCGCACGCGCTATAGTGTCGAGGTCGGCCAGGAAACGAATGGGCGCCTGCCGCTGCGGCTGACGCCACTGAGCAAGACCCACCGCTTCGCGCCCGACGATGCCGAGATCCTGCGCGCCGCGGGAACAACCGAAAGCGTGCGCCCAGTGGTGACGCCGCCGCGCCAGCCGATGTCGGCCGCCGAGCTCGGCAACCCGCTCGCCTCGCTCAACGGCGTCGAGCGGATCGTACGATTGTTGCTGACGCTCGGGGTCGCCGTGTTCGGCGTGCTCTCGGCCATGCACCATGCCACTTTGTTCCGGCGCAGCGCCATCCTGGTCCGGCTCGTCGGCGCGCTCGGCTCGACCGCCTTCATCGGGGCGGCGACCATGCTGGTGCTGGCGCCGGAGCTGTCGCGGCTGGGCGGCGTCTCAATTTCCTATGAGGCGGCGCTGCACGCCACCATCCTCGCTTATGCGATCGTCTGCATCGCGATCATGATCGGGCCGCGCTTCACGACGCCGCTCAGGCTGACCTGGCTCGGCCTCGTCATGCTCTGCTGTCTCGGCAGCCTGACCCTGACGGCGCTCGGCATCGACGCCGAGAAGACCGACTTCACCATCCATGCCGAGAAGAACAAGCTTTTGTTCTTCGACCTGATCCCGGTCGTCGCGGTGGTGATCGCCTTCCAGCCGCAGCGCTCGATCGCGGCGTTGCCACGCTCCTTCTTCATGGGTGTCGGCTTCAAGGACCAGCTGCTGCGCGCCGTCCCGGCGATCCTGATCCTCGCCGCCTTCGTCGCCTGGGGCGTGCTCGGCACCGAGACCGGCGTCGCCGGCTTCCAGCCGGTCGAGCTCGGCAAGATCGCGCTCGTGCTGGTGCTGGCGCACATCTTCCTCGGTTTCTCGCGCATCGACTACTTCTACAACCAGCGCCACTACATCTCCTGGCTGACGGTCAGCCTCGCGACCGTGCTGGTCTTCATCCTGTTCCTGACCGCGGTGCCGTTCCTGAAGAGCGACTATTCGCCGGCGCTGATCATCATCATCACCGCCGTCGTCCTCGCCTTCGCTTTCCTGCTGCCGAGCACGCTGAAGCGCCTGGTCGAGATCATGCGGGTCTTCCTGCGCCGGGCCGATGCGCCGCAGCGCAAGATGCGCCGGCTCGGCTGGCCGCGCGGCGGCGTGCTGGCGCTGGTGCTCGTCATCCTGCTCGGCATCAACGCGGCGCTGATCTACGTCTTCCCCGGCCTTGTCACCTACGCGATCTCGGGCCAGTGGAACCTCCCCAAGGAGCGACTTGCCGCCATCGACGTGCTCGAGAAGGCGCGCGGCGGCCCCCTGCGCGTGCCGGCTGAGCGCTTGCTGACCTGGTACGACCTCGACCACGCCACCAAGCGCGCCGCGACCGCGGCGCAGGAGCGCAGCCCGGACGTGATCCATCGCGATCTCGGCTTCCAGCTGCTGCAGTCCAAGGTCGCGCTCGCCGAGATGCCGTGCACGCTGGCCAGGCTCGATCTCGGGCTCGACAAGACGCCGGTCGAGGTCCGCCGCGCGCTCGACGAATTGCCGCCCTCGCCCGTTTCGCTCTGCGCCATGCTGCCCGGCGCCCGCGTCACGCCGATCGCCGAACGCAAGGGCGAGGAGCAGGACGAGACCGTCAGCCGCTTCACGGTCAGCGACCTCGTGCGGCTGCCGGTGGTGCAGAACGACTTCATCGCCACCTTCCTGATGGTGCGCTTCGGCCTGCCGGCGGGGCTGGCCTTGTTGGCAGCGCAAATGATCACCGTCTTTGGCCTGCTGGCGCTGGCGGTCAGCCTGATGCGCGAGCGCGCGATGGGCTCGGCGCAGGAGGGGGCGAACAAGGGCATGGCGATCATCCTTGTCGGCATCGCCACGATCTTCTCGCTGCACTGGAGCATTTCCTGGGGCAATGCGCTCGGCCTCTTGCCGGTGATGGGCCAGCCGATGACCTTCATCGCCGCGGCGACCTCGCATCACATGCTGATGGCGCTGCCCTCGATCGCGATCGCGCTGATCGCCGGCCGGCTCGCCGCGATCCGCCAGCTCTCGCCGACCAGCGACCCGCCGCCCTGGGGCCTGTGGCGCGGGCTGACCCGCGGCGGGCTGTAGCGGCCTGGGCTCCGGCTAACCCGAACGGGTGAGTTACCAAGCCTGGGATTGTTCCAAACTGCGCAAGCTCCGGAAATCAGGCCCCTCAGCCGGCGAGCCTGATTGACGGGAGCCCAGCATCTGCAATCGTGGATGGTGGGCGGGGGGCAGGCGACGATGGGCGCACAGGTTTCCGACAGCATCGAGCGTGCGATATCGCGCCTCGGCGAACTGGTCGACGCGGCCGCGATCGCGCCCCATTGGCAGGAGGTCTGCCGCGGAATCCAGAACGTCCTCCCGGACGGGCGCGTCCTGATGCAGGGCTATGACGCGTCCGCCCCCTATGCCACGCCGCTTGCCGGCGTCGGCTGGGAGGATATCGATTTCGACGTCTATTTCGACCATTACGCCGCACTCAATCCGTGGATTCCGGCCTGGGCCGATGTGCCGATCCTGCGTAGCACGCTCTCCGACGAGGTCCTGCCGCGCCGCATCCTGGAACGCACCGAGTTCTACAACGACTGGATCAAGCCGATGGGTGGGGCCGAGTCCGCCAGCGGCATCAAGATCGTCCAGGACCGCTCACGGATGGCGACGCTCTGTGTCCATTATGACCAGCGGCGAGCGGAGAAGAGCCACGACGCGCTGGCGCCAATCCTCCAGGCCCTGGCTCCGAGGATGCGGCGCGCGCTCGACTGCAATCGCGCCGTGCTGCGCAATCACCGCTCGATGCTCGGGGTCTCGCTGATGCGCAATCTCATCGATCCGGCCTTGGTGCTGGACGGCGATTGCCGCATCCTCGACCTCAACGCCGCCGCGCAGGACCTTAACGAAAGCGACCGCTCCCTTCGCCTCGCCGCCGGCGACAGGCTGGTCCTCGGCGATGCCGAGGCGCAGGCGAAACTCGCCCTCGCGGTGGCGGCCGTCTGCTCACGGCGGCCCGGCTCGATCGGCCGTCACGACGTCTCTTTCCGGCAGGGGCCGGAACGGTTTTCCCTGTCCGTGCTGCCGGTCACGCAGAATCTGCGTGAATACGCCTTCGCCGGAGCGGCCGGCCTTTTCATCCCCGGCACGATCGCACTTGTGATCGTGCGGCGGGAACTGGTCGATGCCAGCGTCGAACTCGACGCGCTCAGGCAGCGTTTCGACCTGAGCCTGCAGGAGGCGCGCATCGCGCTCGCCTTGCGCGACGGCGGCACTGTCGCCGAGATCGCCCTGCGCCTGGGAATGGCTTACGAGACGGCGCGCGTCCATCTCAAATCGGCCTTCGCGAAGACCGATACTCACAGGCAGCGCGAATTGCTGGCGCTGGTACTCGACACGACCGGCCCGCGCGGCTGAGCCGAAATGCGCATGGCCGTGCCTGCCTTCGGCGGCGGGGCGATCCGGCTCAGCGCCGCTGAATCTGGACCGAGAGCGCCTTGGGCTCCTCGAACTGGATCACGGGGAAGGCCGTGATGCCGCCGCGGATCGCATTCGGATTGAAAACGACGCGGGTCGCCGTCGACTTGGAGGCCACGACAGCCGGGCCGGTTCCGTTCTGGAACTTCGCCTTGGCCGGCGCGACCGGATCGAGCGCGAGTCCGCAAATGTCCTGGCCGTCGATCAGAACACTCGCCATATCGCCGACGTCCACCGCGTTCTCGCTATAGCGCGGACGCAGCTCGTAAATCTGGGCCTCGCAGGTGCTGCCGGCCGGCGCGGACAAGGTCACCAACCGCGCCAGAGCAGAGCCCGTCATCGCCGCGGATCCGCCTTGGGCGCCGGGATTCTGCTGTCCCAGCGAGGGCGCAGCCTGCTGCGCCAGGGAGGGCGCCGTCGCGCTTTGCTGATTGCCAGTCTGCTGACCGGTGCTCGGCTGCGTCGTGCCGCTGGTCCCGGGCTGGGTCAACGTGGGTGGGACCTGATAGGGATCCTCGGTCGCGGTACCACGGGTCAGATACCAACCCGCGCCCGCTGCGCCTGCTACGAGCACCAGGCCCGCAGCCGCGATCAAGGGCAGGCGCGACGAAGAGCCGGTCGATGTTGGCTTGTCGCCCAACACCTGGCGGCGTGACCGCGGAGCCTGCGGGCTCTTCAGGACATCGGCGATCGAGGGCTCGTCCCCGGCCGGGCGCGGCTGGACCAGGGTCTGCTCCGGCTGCGCCGCGGCCATGTGCGCGGGCTGCGGCTGGGCGGGCTGCTCGGCGGTTTGGGGCTCGAACGGTTTCAGGGCCATCGAAGACGATCCCGGTGCGGCCGGCCGCTCCGGCGCGGACGCCGCGGCCTGCGGTTCGAAAGAGCCGCTGCGCAGGAAGAGATCGATCGGCGCAGCGATGTCCGCGAGGGAAGAGACCACCACGATATGATGCGGCTGGCCACCGAGGATCTTGCCGAGGATCGCGACGGCGCGCTCGGCCTCCTCGCCCCGCGGCACCAGCGCCAGCACCGGCGTGGCGCCATGCTCGGCATCGGCGAAGAGATGGCGGCAGCGGTCGATCTTGGTGGTGAGGTGGTATTCCTGCTGGGTGACCCGCGCCTCGCCCGCCGTATCGGCGACGGAGAGGTCGATCGCACCGGTACCCCAGATCATCAGCTTGGCTTCCGAGGCTTTGTGCGTCACAGCCTCGCCATGGGCGAGCGCGCAATGGGCCGCGAGCGTCGGCACCATCCAGCTCTTGCCCTGATCGATCGAGCCGGAGGCGGCAAGGCGATAGCTACCGCCTTCGGGCAGGTCGAGGATCTGACGCAGGGGCTCGCCCGGGCGCAGCAGGTTGCTGTACTGCGTGCTCCAGGGCTCGCAGACCTCGGAGCTCTCGGTCGCCAGCACGACGCGCGAGACCGGCACGCGGGCCGACCAGGCCAGCTTCTTCAGGATGATCGGCTGGTCGGTCGTCGGCACGACGACGAAGACGCCGGAGCGCCTGACGTTCTGATCTCCCATCGTCCTCTCTCGCAGGCCCTGCCGTCCCCTAGAGCACGCGCCGATCAGACAGTGACGCCATCTGATCGGATAACGCGTTCTCTATCATAACCTTAGAGACGGGTTCACTGATCAGGTTGATTCAACCTGATCAGATCCGGCTCTAGCCAGGCAGAAGCGCTGCTTGGAGCAGCGCTCCTGACGTTACAGCAGATAAACGCCCGCGAGCGGGTTGGCGAGCATCAATCGCAAGAGGTCGCGCTCCGCATCCTGCCGCGGCAGGTCGATGACGATGTGCTTGTCGACCGGCGCCGGCAGCGGCAGGCGCACGACGCCTTCGATCGAGACGACCTCGATCATGGTCGGGGCGGGATCGGTCTCCGACAGGCACTGGATGACCAAGGCCGGCGGCGCATCGTCCTCCTCGATCACGTCGAGCTCGAAGGAGCCGATGCGACGATGGGTGGCGCTGCTGTCATAGGCGGCGGCGGCCAGTTCGCTACGCGCCACGGCCTGGAAGGAGAGCAGGCGGCGATAAAGCCGCGCCGCCTCCGGATCGGTGCGGATGGCGCGCTCCGCGGCGAAATTGACGGGCTCGCCGCGGACGCGGCGGGCATGCGCCCAAAGATCGGCGCGGCTGATGCTCGCGGCGGCCGCCTCTTCCGGCTCGGCGCTCGCGAGCGCCGCCAGAACCAGGCGGGCCGTGGCGCGGCCGACGCGCGGGTCGTCCTCGAGCGGACCCTGGTTGAGGAAGTCTGTCATGGCCGTTTCGATCGCCCTTGATAACGCTGCGAGAAGACGTCGGTGAACCGCGCCTCGTCGCTGGCGGCCTGGGCTGCCAGGTCCGTCGTTTCTCCGAAGCGCTTCTGTTGCCTGTTGATCCGGTGCAGGGCTGCTGCGACCGTTCTCAGTGCTCCCCCATGCCTTGCGAAGATCAGCGCCAGTTTCGCATCGTCGATCCGGAAGCTGGCGCGATCATGGCGCCAGCGCCGCAGCAGCTTCTGGCCCTCGGCCGTCGCCGCCTCGCTCTGCGGGCCCTCGAGCGCCTCGAGCGCGGTGCCGATCAGCAGCAATTCGTCGAGCCGGCGCCCCAATGCCGCCAGGCCGGCTGCAATGCCCGGATAGTCGAAGGGCTCGGGACTTTGGTCGACCTGGCCGCGATTGGAGCCGGCGACGCGGCGGCTCGCCTCGACCAGCCGGTTCTCCCAGGGCGCGACGGCGCGCGAGCGGACCAGCGTCAGCGGCTGCTCATGCGCGAGCGGCAGGATGGCGAGCGCCCGCCCGATCGCCTCGCGCTCCTCCTTGTTGAGGAATTTCGGCTCGGCCGGCAGACGCATCAGCGCGGCATAGACCCGCTCGCGCAAAACGCCGTCTTCATCCTCCTCATCCTCCGGCTCGTCATCCTCCTCCGGCTCGTCGTCTTCGAGTTCGCCGAGGATCGCCTGATGGTCGAGCCAGGCGATCAGCGCCTCCTCCGGGTTCTCCGAGGGCTGGCGCGCCATCAGCGTCTCCATCGAGGCCGGCGCCATGAAGTCGCGGCGGCCGACGCTTGAGCGCTCCTCGCGCATCAGCGCGCTGAAGCGCTCGGTGAAGCGGGCGAAGCTCCAGGTCTCGCCATGCAGCAAGGCGAAGCTCCAGAGCGAGATCAGATCGTCCGGATCGAACTCGCGCTGGCGCTCGCGCCGGCCCGACGCGTTGAGGAAGGCCTCGCGCTGGCGGATCAGGTCGGCGAAGGCGAGCAAGGGGAGATGGCGCCGGCGCCAGGCCCGCATGAAGCGGGCCGGCTCCTGGACGGCGCGCTTCATGCCGTCCTCGTCGAAGGACGACAACGCGAAGACGGCGTCGAGCGCGGTGCGCAACGCCACGAGCCCGCCCTCCGAGCGCTCGTCGGCCTCGGCGGCGAAGAGGAAGTCGGCGAGGCCGAGCGCGCGCCTGATCCGGCTCCAGGAGAAGGAGCGGGTCTTGGCCTCGACCTTGCCCGCGCCGTAGGACAAAACGATCTCAGCCGCCGAGGCCTCGATCGTCGCGCCGGCGAGCACAGCGCGCACCGGCCCCTCCTGGCGCAGAGGCCGCAGCAAGATGCCGCTCTCGTCGAGCAGGCAGCCGATCGCTGCATCGCGGGCCGGCATGCGCGGGTTCGCCGTCAGCGCGCCGAGCGAGAACAGCACCTGCAGCATGTCCCAGAGCGGCAGGTCGGCATTCTCCGAGCCGCCACCGGTGATTGCGAGAACGAACTTCTCGGTGTCCCGCGCGGAAAACCGGCGCGAAGACGCGATCGTGCTGATCTCCGCGACCCGTGCCGGGTCAATGCCCCAATCCATGTCTCAAATATCCGCATCGAACGCTGACCCGGTGGCGGCGAACGGAACCCCTCCTGCCCCGTTCGCGCCCAGCCGGCGCATATTGCTGCCACATTTAAAGTAACAAGCCGCCCGGTCGATGTCGACTGGGCGGCTTTTTCGCAAAGGCAGGCCAGGTTTTATGGTTACCCGGCTCCAGCTTCCGATCAGCGGGTCGCCACCTTGCTGACGACCAGCCGATTGCCGGAGAAGGTGACCTGACCGTTCAGGCCGACGAGTTCCAGCATCAGGCGGAAGTTGCGGGTCAGGCGGGCCGAATCGGCGGACGTGCTGTAGAAGAAGTCAGCCGAGGTCGATGTCGTCTGGGTGGCGCGGTGGGCACGGTAGCAGCCCCAGCGGACGAACTCGCTCTCGACCCGGTCGACTTCCGTGGCGGTGAAGTCGCGCAGCTGGATCACGTAGTCGGTCGGCAGGCTGGTGCAGCCGTCGCCGCTGGCCGCGACCGGCGCAGCGCCGCCGGCGCCACCACCGAGCACGATGCCATCCTTGCCGACGCCCGCAGCGCCACCACCGGCGGGGCGGGCGAAGCCCTCGAGCTTCTGTGCGATGGCCGCGCCGAGATCGGCGGCGAGGACACGCGACTGCGCGCCGACGGTCTCGAGCAGGCACTCGGCGCTGCAGGGGTTCGGCAAAGCGGGCAGCTGGAAGCCGCCCACCTCGAAGGCCGCGATAAACTGGCCGGAGCGGACGTTGAGCACGCGGCCGGCAATGCGGATCTCGGGGAAGCGGATGTCGGCGGCGACGGCGCGGCGCGCCGAGGCGTAGATCTGGTAGACGACCATCGCGTCGATCGGTGTCGAGACGGCACGGGCGATCTCGATCAGCTCGGCGTCGCGGCGGCGGACGCGGGCGGTCTGGGTGATGCCGAGCGCCAGGCTGGTCTCGTCATAAACCTGGAAGCCGCGGGTGTTCAGGTACTCCGAGAGCTGGAGCTGAACCCGGTTGAAGATGCGGTTGTTGCGCGGAACCGTGTCCGGATCGGCGTCGTCCGACATCACCAGGAGGTTGATGCGGGAATTTGGCGATTGGGCCTGAGCGACGGCTGCGAAGGAGATCAGCAGCGCGAGGCCGAGCATGAGACGCTTGAACAAAGCCATGACGGGTGCCCCCTGAGGCGAATGGTTGTTTCGGAACGACGGTAGAACTCAGCCGGTGATGGCGATGACCTCGACGCGGCGGTTGACGGGCGAATAGGGACTGCGCGGATTGCGCAGCATGTCCGGGCCGAAGCCGTGGGCGACGAGCCGACCGGAGTCGATGCCGCCATAGGAAACGAGCCAGTCGCGCACGACGGATGCCCGCTCCCGGGAGAGCTCGACATTGTAGTCATAATCCCCGTCCGCACTGGTGTGGCCACCGATCAGGAAGCGCTGATCGAGCAGGATCGGGTCACGCAGCGCGTCGGCGAGCCGCCGCAGCGTGGCCTCGGCGCCCCGGCGCAGCACCGAAGAGTCGTTGTCGAAGAAGACGGTGACCTCGACGCGGCGCGTCAGATCGATCACGACGTCCTGGCCGTAGCCGCGCGGTCGCACCCGGCGCGGGACCGGAGCGGTGCGGCGCACGACGACCCTGCCGCCTCCACTGCCCGGCACGCGATCATGCGGCGCCAGCGAGCGCAGGATGTTGGTCGCGCCCTGGTCAGTCTGCGCCAGCGCAGGAACGGCACTGAGCAGCGGCAGCGAAAGGACGAATCCGCCGAGCGCGCGGCGCGACATCATCTGCGGAAGCTCGACGTTGTCCTTGCGCTCATCTGCGATCTTCATAGCCAGATCCCCTGTTTACCCTCTCTTCGCATAGTCCTGTAGCCTCGACAATGCGACGGCCCCTCGGGTGAAAGCGGGGCGCAGCAATGGCGTTTCCCGAGCTTTGCCACGGTTTGCTGGATTTTCGCTGCGCGCAGCATTTTTTCCTGAATAGTGGATGAATGCGCGGCTCCCTATGCGCGCGCGTTCATCATTGGGGCTCCGCCTTCGCGCCGGCATTCGCGAAACCGGCTCAGGGATCACCAAGGGTCTGACAACGTGCCCAGCGCACACCCCGTCATGAGGAGACCCGCCATGGGCTTCCAGCTCGACCAGACCGCCCGCCAGCGCAGCAGCCGCCTGCGCCTCGCCGTTGCCGCCCTCGCCGTCATCGTCTCTGCCGGCGCCGGCTTGGCCCAGAGCGATGGTGGTATCCCGGATGCACCGAAGGTCGCCGAGCGGCCGCAGTCGTTGAAGCTGGAGTTCTCCTCGCGCACGATCTCGTTCGGCGTCGCCCAGGCGGCCCGCGAGATCATGACGACGCGCCAGATCCCGTTCGCGCCCGGCAGCTGGGAGGTCACCTCCGATGCCCGCCGCGCCATCACCCAATTGCGCGACATCTTCCGCGGCAATGCCCCCAAGGGCGCGCCCTTCGCCATCCTGGTCTCAGGTGGTGACGAAGTCGTCAACTACCGCCGCGCCCGGGCGCTCCGGACCCAGCTGATCGAGATGCAGCTCGAGGATGCCGGCAAGGTGGTGATCGCCGCCCGCGCCACGGGCGAAGGCCAGGCTGCCGATGACGGCAAAGCCCGCGTCGATCTCGTCCCGCTCGATCCGGCCCGCTGCGGCGGCTGTGGCGATGCCTCCTTCCGCACGCTCGCCCTCGACACCGGCGTCCAGAAGCTGGTGCGCGCCAGCGCCGAGGACGCGGTCGTTCCGGCTTCGCAGGTCGCCGGCAAGGACGGCAAGGACACCGACGTCGCCACGGCGCCGCTTCCGCCGGTGCGCCAGCAGGCCACCGAAAAGGCTCCGCAGCGGGTTGCAGCTCCGGTACCGCGCCCGGCCCAGAAGCTGGCGGTCGATCGCTCGGGCGAGCCGCGCTATGACGGCCGCACCGTGCTGGTCGAACCCGACGATTACGGCCAGCAGCGCCGCCGTATCTCCCGCAGCGTCAGCCGTGGTGGCTGCCAGATGCCGGACATCATCATCGACGACTATTATCCCGGCGGCCCGCTCGTCGGCTGCGATGGCAGCTACGGCCCGCGCCCGCGCTGGTAAGCCGGGCTTGCTCAGACGATCTGGTTGAGCAGCGCGGCCTCGCCGCGCTCCAGCCGGCCGAGATTGTCCAAGAGGATATCGACGACATTGCTCTCATAGGCGCGGGTCTCGCCGGCGCTGTGCGGCGTTAGCAGCACCTGCGGCATCGCCCAGAGCGGCGAGCTTGCCGGCAGAGGCTCCTCGTACACGCAGTCGATGCCGGCGCCCGCGATACGGCCCGCTTCGAGCGCGGCGATCAGCGCAGGCTCGTCGACGACACGCCCCCGCGCGACATTGATCAGATAGGCCGAGGGCTTCATCGCCGCGAGCGCGGCGGCATCGATCAGCCCTTCCGTCTCCTGCGTCAGCGGGCAGGTCAAGGCGACGAAATCAGCCTGCGCGAGCGCGGCGTGCAGCTCCGCCGGCGGCACGATCGCCTCGACATTCGGCTCCGAGCCCGGCCGGCGCCGCACGCCGATGACGCGCATGCCGAAGGCCGAAGCCAGCGCCGCGAGCCGCAGGCCGATGCGGCCGAGCCCGACGATCACCAAAGTACGCCCCCCAAGCTCGTCCTCGCGACGGGAACGATCGCCGATCATCGGCCGCCAGTGGGCTTTCGCCTGGTTGTCGCGGGCGAGATGGAGCTGGCGCGCCAGCGCCAGGATCAGCGAGATCGCGTGCTCGGCGACGGCGCGCTCATTGCCACCCTGGGCGCTGGCGAGCCGCACACCGGCGGCGGCCAGCTTGTGCTTGTCGAACTGGTCGGTACCAGCGCTGATCGACTGGATGAAGCGCAGCTTGCTCAGCCCTTCCAGCATGTCATTGCGCCAGAGCCCGGAAACGACCAGCACATCGGCTTCCGGCGCGCGGGCCCTGAGGTCGTCGAGATTGCGGACCTCGAAGCTCGCCGCCTGGCCATTGCGGGCGAGATACTCGTCGCGCATCTGATAAGCCGGATGGGCGAAGCCGATGGTGAGGGCGGACTGCTTCGGCCAAGGCTGCATGCGACTTGTCTCCGGATCGCTGGAATCAGCTGACGATAATGTCGGCGCGCGGCTTCGTCTCCTACGCCTCCGCATGCGCCTGCTGCGATGACTGCGCAGCGACGTTCAAGCCGACACGAGTGCTTTCGCCAAACGAGCCCACTCTGCCTCGTTCCCCGGCAGGCCGAAGCGCAGATGTGACGGATCGTGCTGGAAGCGGCGGACATAAATCCCCGCCTGGCCGAGTGTCTCAAACAGCGAAGCGGCGCTTGGCGTCTCGAGCAGGCGGTAAAGTGTTGTCCCACCGACGATCCGGCCCTGCGGAGCAAGGAGTGCGTCGAGCCGCTTGCTGTCGGCAGCGCGGGCCTCTCCTGCGTGGGAAAGCCACGCCGCATCGCCGAGAGCGACCGCTCCGACATGCAGCGCCGGCCCGGCTACCGCCCAGGGACCGAGCATCGCCCGAAGGGCGTCGGTGAAGCGCTCTTCGCCAACGGCGAAGCCGAGTCTCAAACCGGCAAGCCCATAGGCCTTGCCGAAGGAGCGCAGAACGAGAGCTCCCTCCCTCAGGATCGGCAGCAGGCTCGTCTCGGGCGCGAAATCGGCGAAGGCCTCGTCGACCACCAGAAGACCGCCTCGTGCGGCAAGCGCAGCGGCCAATTCAACCAACCTCTCCTGCGCGATGATGCGCCCGTCCGGATTGTTCGGGTTGACCAGCACGACGACGTTGGCATCGCCGGCCTCCGCGAAATCGCCGATCTCACGCACCGTCGCGCCAAGCTTTCGCCAGGCCGGCGCGTGCTCGCCATAGGTCGGGCCGAGCACGGCGACATTCGCTGCCGGTATCAGACGCGGCAGCAACTCGACCAGGATCTGCGTGCCGGGCGCGGCGACGAGGCCGCTTTGCGGACGAATGCGGTAGGCCTTGCGGGCCGCCGCCAGCAGCGCGGCCTCGTCCGACTTGCCGGGCAGGCGCTGCCACAGGCTTAACGGCAGCGCCGGAAAGGGATAGGGGATCGGGTTGATACCGGTCGAGAGATCGATCCAGGGTTCCGGCGCCTGCGGAAACAGCGCCTTTGCCGTGGCGAGATCGCCGCCATGCCAGATCGCTTCCTTCGTCTCCCCGGCCGCCATGTCGCTCTCCGCCAGCCTGCCGCTCCTCCTCGCCGCCCTCCTGATCGAGGCGGCGATCGGCTATCCGGCGCGCCTGTTCGCATGGATCGGCCATCCCGTCACCTGGATCGGCGCGCTGATCGGCGCGCTGGATCGCAGCCTCAATCGCGAGACCATGGGCTTCGCCACGCGGCGGACGGCCGGCATTGTCGCCCTCCTGATCTTGCTGGGTGTGACACTTGCCGCCTCGCTGACCCTCGTCGCGCTCTGCCGCCTCGCCGGGCCGTTCGCCCTGCTGCCGCTGGCGCTGTTGGCCTCGAGCCTGCTGGCGCAGCGCAGCCTGCATGAGCATGTCGCCCGCGTCGCCCAAGGATTGGAGCAAGGCGGCCTCACCGGGGGGCGCAAGGCGGTCGCGATGATCGTCGGTCGCGATCCGGAGAGCCTCGACGAGGCCGGCGTCGCGCGCGCTGCGATCGAGAGCCTCGCCGAGAACTTTTCCGACGGGATCGTCGCGCCGGCCTTCTGGCTCGGCCTCGGCGGCCTGCCTGGTGGAGTGCTCTACAAAGCGATCAACACCGCCGATTCGATGATCGGCCACAAATCGCCGCGACATCTCGCCTTCGGCTGGGCTGCCGCCCGGCTCGACGATCTCGTCAACCTCCCCGCCTCCCGGCTGACTGCTTTGCTGCTGATCGCCGCCGCAGCGCTCAACCGGCAGGCCGAGGCCGGCGCCGCCTGGCGCGCCGTGCGCCGCGACGCCCGCCGCCACCGCTCGCCCAATGCCGGCTGGCCGGAGGCGGCGATGGCAGGTGCGCTCGGCCTGCGATTGGCGGGACCGCGTGTCTACGGCGCGGTCAGGGTCGAGGATGGCTGGATGGGCGAGGGCCGGGCGGAAGCGACGGCGGCGGACATAAGGCAGGCGCTCGCCCTCTACCGACGCGCCTGCCTGCTGCTCTGGGGGTTGGCGGCAGTTGCAAGCGTGGCCGCACTCGCCCTCTAGAACTCGATCCCTTCCTGCGCCTTCACGCCAGCGGCGAAGTGGTGCTTCACCAGCGTCATCTCGGTGACGAGGTCAGCCGCTTCGATCAGCTCCGGCTTGGCATTGCGGCCGGTGACGACGACGTGGAGATCGGGCCGACGAGCCTGCAACGCCGCCACGACCTCGGCGAGCGGCAGGTAGTCGTAGCGCAGCGCGATGTTGAGTTCGTCGAGCACCAAGAGCCGGATGCTCTCATCGGCCATCAGCTCCCTGGCCTTGTCGAAAGCGCGCGTCGCGGCGGCGATGTCGCGGGCCTTGTCCTGCGTCTCCCAGGTGAAGCCCTCGCCCATCAAATGCCAGGAGACCTGATCGCCGAAGGCCTCCAGCGCCTTGCGCTCACCGGTCGACCAGGCGCCCTTGATGAACTGGACGACGCCGATGCGCCAGCCATGGCCGAGCGCCCGCAGGATCAGGCCGAAGGCGGCGGTCGACTTGCCCTTGCCGGGGCCGGTATTGACGATCAGCAGGCCCTTTTCCAGCGTCTTGCCGGCGACCTCGGCGTCCTGCACCGCCTTGCGCTTTGCCATCTTCGCCTTGTGGCGGGCAGCGTCCTCAGCTTCGTCGGTCATCGTCACGTCGCGCTTCTACTTCACCTGCATGGGCAGTCCGGCGACCATGAAGACCACGCGCGCGGCCTGCGCCGCAAGCCGCTGATGCAGCCGGCCGGCCTCGTCGCGGAAGCGGCGGGCGAGTGCATTGTCCGGCACGATGCCGAGGCCGACCTCGTTCGAGACCAGCACCACCGGTGCGCTCGCCTCGCGGCAGGCCGCGACGAGCTCGCCGGTGGCGATCGCGATGTCGCGTTCGGCGAGCAGCAGATTGGTCAGCCAGAGCGTCAGGCAATCGACCAGGATGGGCTGCCCGGCCCGCGCATTGCGAATCGCCTCGGGCAGCGCGACCGGCGCATCGACCGTCTGCCAGTCGCGCGAGCGGCGAGCCCGATGCTCGGCGATGCGGGCACGCATCTCGTCGTCATAGGCCTGCGCGGTCGCGATATAGGTCCACGGCGCCGGCAGCGCCTCTATCAGCGCCTCGGCATGTCGGCTTTTGCCGGAACGGGCGCCGCCGAGGACGAGGGTGAGCTGAGGCAGGGTCATGCGTACCACAATGCGTTCTGGCCGGGGCACTGCATTGCACACCGCCGCGCCTGTGGCTAATGATCATCCGAGACGGTGCCTCGACGACGAGGTGAAAAGGGAACGCGGTGAAAGGCCGCGGCTGCCCCCGCAACTGTAAGCGGCGAGTTCCGCGCCATCGGCCACTGGTTTCGACCGGGAAGGCGGCGCTGGACACCAAGCCGTGAGCCAGGAGACCTGCCGTCTTTCGATGTCGTCCAGCAGGCTGCCGGTGGGGTGGCCAAGGAGAACCAGATGAATACGGCTACCGTCACCAGCCAAACCAGCGTTTCGGAGCGAGCGAAAGCCGTCGCCGCCGCGCTGATCCTCGGCTTCGTGCTGATCTACACCGTCGGCTTCGCCGCCTCGTCCACCGTCCACAACGCGGCGCACGACACCCGTCACGGCCTCGCCTTCCCCTGCCATTGAGGGGGAGCACATGGTCACGCGTGTTCTCACGGTCAGCATCCTGGCCGGGCTTCTGGCTGGGCTGCTGATCTCGGCGCTTCAGCACGTCACCACCACCCCGCTGATCCTCAAGGCCGAGACCTATGAGGCGGCGCTGCGCGCGCAACCGGGGGCGACACTCGCCGCCTTCGATGGTCAGGCCCGGGTCCACCTCGCGCACGGCCCGGCCGAGCATGCCGGCGAGCACGAATGGAAGCCGCAGGACGGCCTCCAGCGCACCGCCTTCACCAGCCTGGTGACGATCGGCACCGCGATCGGCTTCGCCGCATTGCTGCTGGCCGGGATGATCGCGGCGAACGAACAGATCGACCAGCGCCGCGCATTGGCCTGGGCGGTGTGCGGCTTCTTCGCTTTCGGGCTCGCCCCGGCAATGGGGCTGGCACCAGAACTGCCTGGCTCCGCCGCAGCCGAACTGCAGCAGCGCCAGCTCTGGTGGCTGCTGACGGCGATGGTCACCGCCGGCGCGCTCTTCGTCTTCCTGCGCGTCGAGGCTTCCTGGGCCCGAGCACTCGCCGTCCTCGCCTTGCTGCTGCCGCATCTGATCGGCGCGCCGCATCCGGCCGCGCCGGAAAGCAAGGTCCCGGCCGAGATCGCCGCACATTTCGCCGCACTCTCGCTCGCAATCCAGGCCGCGCTCTGGCTCGTCACCGGCTTTGCCGTCGGCGTGCTCTGGCCCTGGGCCACGCGCCGCAGCGCCGCTCCCGTAGCGGCTTGACGCCTCGTGCGGCCGGCGACGGCCGCGCCAGCGCAAGGAGGCGTTGTCATGCTCGAAGGCGACCTCGCCCTCGCGACGCAAGTTCGGCAGCAGCCGGGCTGCACCATCCATGTCTGCACCACCTGCCGGCGCCAACGCGAAGACCTGCCGGAGGGTTATGACCAGCCCGGCATGGCGCTCGCAGCCGTGCTGGACGAACGCCTGGCGGGCAGCGGCATCGCCGTCGTGCCGGTCGAATGCCTCTCGGTCTGCAAGCGGCCCTGCACGATCGCGCTCGCGGCGGAGGGCAAATGGACCTATCTGATCGGCGATCTCGACGTCGGTCTTCATCTCGACGAGATCGTCAGCGGGGCGGAGAAATTTGCCGCCAGCGCCAACGGCATCGTTCCCTGGAAGGAAAGACCCGCCTCGTTCCGCAAGGGCGTGGTCGCGCGCGTGCCTCCGCTGCCGCGCACACAAGGATCAAACGAATGAACGCTCCTCAGACCACGACGCTCGGCAAGGTGCCGTGCACGATCATCACCGGCTTCCTCGGCGCCGGTAAGACCACCCTCGTCCGCCATCTCCTGGAGAATGCCGGCGGCAAGCGCCTCGCCGTTCTCGTCAACGAGTTTGGCGATCTCGGCTTCGACGGCTCCTTCATCGCCGGCTGCGGCATCGAGGGCTGCACGCAGGACGACATCGTCGAATTGCCCAATGGCTGCATCTGCTGCACGGTCGCCGACGATTTCGTGCCGGCGCTCGAGACGCTGCTCAACCGACCGAACCCGCCGCAGCACATCCTGATCGAGACCTCAGGGCTCGCTTTGCCCAAGCCGCTGGTCAAGGCCTTCAACTGGCCGGCGATCCGCTCTCGCGTCACCGTCGACGGCGTCATCGCCGTGGTCGACGGGCCGGCCGTGGCCGAAGGCCAGTTCGCCGATGATCCCGAGGCGCTGAAGGCGCAGGCCGCACAGGACCAGGCGGTCGACCATGACAACCCGCTGGAAGAGGTGTTCGAGGACCAGATCCTCTGCGCCGACCTGATCCTGCTCAACAAGAGCGACCTCGTCGACGCCGCCGCGCGCAAACGCGTCAAGGCCGAGATCGCCCAGCATTTGCCCAAGGCGATCAAGGTGGTCGAGACCGCCCATGGCAAGGTCGAGCCGGCGCTGATCATCGGTCTCGGCGCCGCGGCCGAGGCCGACCTCGCCGCCCGGCCCTCGCATCACGGCGAGGGCGAGGATCATGACCATGACGATTTCGACAGCGTCGCACTGCCGCTGCCGCAGGCCGGTTCGCCGGAAGAGCTCGTCGCCCGCGTCGCCAAGGCGGCCGAGGCCGAGGGCGTACTGCGCCTCAAGGGTTTTGCCGGCATTCCCGGCAAGCCGATGCGGCTCGTCGTGCAGGGCGTCGGCCGGCGCGTCGGCCACCATTACGACCGGGCCTGGGGCGCCGATGAAGCGCGCGACGGCCGGCTCGTGGTGATCGGCCTCAAGGGCTTCGATCGCGCCGCAGTCGAGGCCGCGCTCGCCGGCTGATGCCATGCATCTTCTCCCGACCAGCGAGGTGAGGCTCGACGACGGCGAAGACGCCGTCGACCTCGCCTTGCCGCCGGGAGACCTCGTCGTCCTCTCCTTCAGCGACAGCGATCTGTCGGCACTGGCGGCGGCCTATTCGTCATGGTCAGGCTTGTCCCGACCATCCACGTCTTCATTCGGGCAATGCGATGGTCGAGACGTGGATGCTCGCCACAAGGGCGAGCATGACGGAGGGGGCTCCGCACTCGCGCTCCGTCTGGTGCCGCTCAGGCGTTTCAAGCACCCGCTCTCGATAGACCTGCTGATCGAGAAGACGCTTGTCCGCTCGCGCTTCGTGCTGCTGCGCTGCCTCGGCGGGCTCGACTATCTGCGCTATGGCGTCGAGCAGATCGCCGCAGCCTGCCGGCAGCATGGCGTCGCATTGGCGGTGTTGCCGGGCGACGACCGGGCGGACGAGCGACTAGCTGCATACGGCACGGTGCCGCCGGAGTTCGCGGCAGGCCTGCTCGGCTATTTCCACGCCGGCAGCGGCGCCGAGAACATGCGGCGGCTGCTGGGGCGGGTGGATGCCTATCTCGCCGCGCAGCCGCCATCGCCCGGGCGCAACCTCAGCCCCGTCCCGCTCCCCACGCTCTTCGCCCTCGGCGCCAACGCCACGCCTCTTCCCTGGCGGGAGGCGCTCGCGACTATCCCGACAGACGTCCCGCTCGTCCCCATCCTCATCTACCGCTCCGGCGTTGCCGCCGGCGACACGGCGGTGGTCGAGGCGATCGCGGCGGCCCTTGCCGCGCGCGGCCTCACGCCGCTGCCGCTCGCCCTGACCAGCCTCAAGGACGCGAGCGTCGCTGCCGAGCTCGCCGTGCTGATCACGACGCGCAAGCCGGCTCTGATCGTCACCACCACCGCGTTCTCTGCCCGCGACGGTGACGGTTTTGTGCTCGATGCCGCCGATTGCCCGATCCTGCAGGCCGTGCCGGTCGGCAGCGCCCGCGAGGCCTGGGAAGCGTCGCCCCGTGGCCTCTCCGCCGCCGACCTCGCGATGCAGGCGGCGCTACCGGAGTTCGACGGACGGCTCGGCGCCATTCCCGTTGCCTTCAAGGAGGACATCGTCGATCCGGCGACCGACCTGATGCTGCGGCGGCTCACACCGGATGCCGAGGGCATCGCAGCGCTAGCCGGCCTCGCGGCCAGCTGGGTCGCCCTCGGCCGCAAGCCGCGTGGCGAGCGCCGGCTCGCTTTGGTGATGTCCGACTATCCCGCCCGTGGCGGCCGCGCCGGCTTCGCCGTCGGCCTCGACACGCCGGCGAGCGCGCTCGCGATCCGGGAATTGTTGGGCGCGGCGGGGTATGATGTCGGCGAGGCCGCCGATCGTCATTGCGAGCGAAGCGAAGCAATCCAGAGTCGGCAGCGCGAGCCCTTCTGGATTGCTTCGTCGGCTGCGCCTCCTCGCAATGACGGACAGGGCCTCTGCCTCATGCAGGCCCTCACCGAGGGCCCCACCGACTTCGTCCTCCCGCTCGCCAGCTACCGCGCCTGGCTCGCGACCATCCCGGCCGCCGCACGCGAAACCCTGGTCGCCAGCCACGGCGCGCCCGAAACCGACCCGGTCTGCAACGATGGAGCCTTCCGCTTCCGGCTCGTCCGCTTCGGCAAGCTCGCCATCGCGTTGCAGCCGCCGCGCGACGCTTCGCCCGATCGCAAGGCGCGCTATCACGACCCCGATGCGCCGCCGGGCCACGCCTATCTCGCCTTCTATCTCGGCCTGCGCGAGGTCTTCCGCGCCGACGCACTGGTCCATCTCGGCACGCATGGCACGACCGAGTGGCTGCCCGGCAAGGCGGTGGCGCTCTCGGCCGCCTGCTGGCCGCGGCTCGCGGTCGGCGCGCTGCCCGTGATCTACCCCTATGTCGTCGACGATCCCGGCGAGGCGGCGCCGGCCAAGCGCCGGCTCTCGGCGCTGACGCTCGGCCATCTGCCGCCGCCCCTCGCGAGCCATGACGCCGGCGGCGAGGCCGCGCGGCTGCGCGACCTCGTGGAGGAATACTCGCAGGCGCAAGTGCTCGATCCGCGCCGGGCCGAATTGGTCGCGCGCGAGATCCTCGACCGCGCCGAGCGCACCGGCCTCGCCGCCGCGAGCGGCGTCACACCCGGTCAGGACATGCCGAGCGCGCTCGCGGCACTCGGCGCCCATCTCTGCGACCTCGCCGAGACCGCCTTCCGCGACGGCTTGCACATCTTCGGTTCCTCCGAAGCCGATCCAGCATCGGCGGAGAACGAACGCCGCAACCTGCTGAAGGCGCTCGATGCCGGCTTCGTGCCGCCGGGACCTGCCGGCGCACCGCATCGCGGCCGGCCCGACGTGCTGCCGAGCGGGCGCAACCTCTCGACGCTCGACCCGCGCGCCTTGCCGACCCGCTCGGCCGCCAGGCTCGGGGCGAAGGCGGCCGAGGCCGTCATCTCCCGCCATCTCCAGGACGAGGGCGACTATCCCCGCCGGATCGTCATGGATCTCTGGGCCTCGCCGACGCTGCGCTCGGGCGGCGAGGACATCGCCCATGCCCTGCACCTGATGGGTGCCGAACCGCTCTGGGACCACGGCTCGACCCGCGTCACCGGCTTTGCGATCATCCCGCAGGCCAAGCTCGCCGCGCCGCGCGCCGACGTCACCATCCGCATCTCCGGCGCCTTCCGCGACACCTTTCCGACGCAGATCGCCCTGCTCGACGCGGCAGCACGCGCCGTCGCATCCCTCGACGAACCGGAGGAGTGGAATGAGCCGGCGGCCGCCCACCGCCGCGGCGAGGCAAGCGCGCGCATCTTCGGCGCCGCGCCCGGCCGCTACGGCGCCGCCATGGCCGACCGGGCGCTCGATGGTGATTGGCAGGCGCGAAGCGAACTGGGCGAGGCCTATCTTGCCGCAACGAGCCACGCCTATGGCGGGCCTGACGGTGCAGCCGTGCCCGATGACGGCTTCACCGCTCGGGTCAAGGAAGCCGAGGCCTTCATTCATGTAAGCGACACGGCCGGGCGCGACATTCTGGAAGCGACCAGCGCCGCCGACGTGATCGGCGGCTTCGTCGCGGCGATGCAGGCTGAAGGAGGCAAGGCGGCGCTCTACAGCCTCGACACGTCGGACCCGCAAAAGCCCAAGGCGAGAACGCTGGCCGAGGACGTCTCGCGCATCGTCCACGGCCGGCTCTGCCATCCCAAGTGGATCGAAAGCCATCTCGCCCATGGCTGGCGCGGCGTGGCCGAATTGGCCGAGGCGGTCGACGCGCTCTTCGTCTATGCGGCCGCTACCGACGCGGTCTCCAACGGCCTGTTCGACGCGGTGTTTCAGGCCTATTGCGGCGATCCCGCCATCTGGCAGGCGCTGGAGCAGGCGAATGCGCCGGCCGCCGTCTCGATCCGCTCGCGCCTCGCCGAGGCGCAGGAGCGCGGACTCTGGACAAGCCGCTCGAACTCGGCGGCGATGCTCAGAGGTCGGGAGGCGGCTGAATGAGCGCCCCGGCCCGCGAGACGATGCGGCGCGGCTGGTGCCCCGGCACCTTGCGGCCGATGCTGACCGGCGACGGGTTGCTGGTGCGCCTGCACCCGCCGCGCAATGCGCTGACGCCGGACCAGCTCGCGCACATCGCCGAGCTGGCGCACCGTCACGGCAACGGCCAGATCGAGATCTCCGGCCGCGGCAACCTGCAATTGCGCGGCATCCGCGAGGAAGCGCATCCTGTGCTGGTCGAGGATCTGCTCGAAGCCGGCCTCGTCGACGAAGCCGAGGGCGACGGCCCGAACCGGCTGGTGCTGACGTCGCCGCTCGCCGGCCGGGCGGCCGACGAACTGCTCGACGCCGCCGCGCTGGCTGCGGCGGTCGAGCGTGCCGGCCGCAGCGTTTCGGGCCTGCCGGCGAAATTCTCGATCGCGGTCGATGGCAGCGGCGCGCTGGCGCTCGATGCCTTCGCCGCCGATCTCAAGCTGCGGGCGGTTTCGACCGACGTGATCGCGCTGGGCCTGCCGGGCGGGCTTTGGTTCGGTCCGGTTGCAATGGATAAGGCTCCGGCACTGGTGACCCGTTTACTCGGTGCTTTCGCCGCCGTCAGCGGGCAAAGCGCAGGGCGAATCCGCCGCATGCGCGATCTCGCGGCAGACGCAGTGAACATGCTGGCGACCTCGTCCGGACTCGAATCGATGCCGGCCCCTGCGACCCGGCCGAAGCCATCACCGGTCGGCCTCGTCGCCGAGCGGAACGGCAGGGTCGCCGTGCTTGCGGGGTTGCCCTTCGGCCGGACCGACGTTGCGGGCTTGCATCGTATGAGCAAACTCGCCCGCGACACCGGCATCCACGAGATCAGACCATCGCCCTGGCGCGGCTTCGCCTTCTGCGGACTTTCGGCCGAAGCGGCGCACAGCTTGCAGGAGGCCCTGCGTGATGAGAACCTGATCGTCGAAGCGGTCGATCCGCGCCTTGCGGTTTCGGCCTGCACCGGGTCCCCTGCCTGCGCCCGCGGCGAAGCACCTGCGCTGGCCGATGCCGCGGTCCTGGCACAAGCGATCGCGCCGCTCCTCGCCGACGGCCTCGGCCTCCACGTCTCCGGCTGCGCCAAATCCTGCGCCCAGCCCGGCAGCGCCGACCTCACCTTGGTCGGCCGCGACGGGCGCTATGACGTGATCGTCGCGGGGAGCACCAGCGACATCGCCATCGCGCATCTTTCGCTTGGGGAACTTGTGCGCCGGCTCGAACCGGGTCAGGACATCCGCGCGCGCCTGGAAGCGGCGCGCCATCAGAAGCAGGTCTTTCGAGTTTGAGCACGCGTCACGCCTATATTCGCGACGGGGCCGCGATCTATGAGCGCTCCTTCGCCATCATCCGGGCCGAGTCCGACCTGTCGCGCTTTTCCGGCACCGCCGAACGCGTCGTCGTCCGCATGATCCATGCCTGCGGCATGACCGACCTGCCCAAGGACGTGGCGATGTCGCCGGATTTCGCCGAGGCGGCCGAGGCTGCGCTGGCAAAGGGCGCGCCGGTCCTGTGCGATGCCCGGATGGTCGCCGACGGCGTCACCCGCGCCCGCCTGCCGGCCAGGAACGAGGTGATCTGCACACTGCCCGACGCCTCCGTGCCGAAACTGGCAGAGGAGATGGGCACGACGCGCTCGGCCGCGGCGATGGAGCTGTGGCGCCCACATCTCGCAGGCTCCGTGGTCGTCATCGGCAATGCGCCGACCTCGCTGTTCCGCCTGCTCGACATGCTCGACGAGGGCGCGCCGAAGCCGGCCGCCGTGATCGGCATCCCCGTCGGCTTCGTCGGCGCGGCGGAATCGAAGGAGGCGCTGGCGCAGGACGGGCGCGTGCCCTTCCTCGTCGTGCACGGGAGGCGCGGCGGCTCGGCCATGGCGGCGGCGGCCGTCAACGCACTGGCGCAGGTGAAGGAATGAGCGGCGTGAGCGTTGAGGCGCCCCGCACCCTCCTCTACGGCGTCGGCCTCGGCCCCGGCGATCCCGACTACATGACGGTGCGCGCCCGCGACATCATCCTGAAGGCCGACCGTCTCGTCCATTTCTGCAAGCGCGGCCGGCGCGGCAATGCCCGCGTCACGGCGGACGCGATCATCGCCCCCGATCCGACCCGCGAGATCGAGCTCGCCTTTCCGGTGACGATCGAGGTGCCGGTCGAGGACGAGGGCTATACCGGCCCGATCGCCGCCTTCTACGATAAAGCAGCCGAGCAGCTCGCCGGCGAGATGGCTGAAGGCCGCAGCGTCGCCGTGCTCTGCGACGGCGACCCGTTCTTCTACGGCTCCTTCATGCATCTGTGGCGCCGCCTCGCCCATCGCTTCCCGACCGAGGTGGTGCCGGGCGTCACCGGCATGGCCGGCGCCTGGGCCCGTGCCGAGGCGCCGATCAGCTGGGGCGACGACGTGATGACGGTGGTGCCGGGCACGCTGGCCGAGGGCGAACTGACACGCCGGCTCGCCGATACCGATGCCGCCGTGATCATGAAGCTCGGCCGCAACCTGCCCAAAGTGCGCCGTGCACTCCAGGCGGTCGGACTGATCAACCGCGCCATCTATGTCGAGCGCGCCACCATGGCCGGACAGGTGGTGACACGGCTCGCCGAGAAGCCCGATGACGAAGCGCCCTATTTCTCGATGATCCTCGTCCCCGGCGAAGGGCGGCGGCTATGAGCGGCTCGCTCGCCATCATCGGCCTCGGGCCAGGCGAGGCGCGCTACCTCACGCCCTCGGCGCTGGCGGCGCTCGAAGCCGCCAGCGATCTCGTCGGCTACGGGCCCTATCTCGACCGCGTTCCGGCTCACGCCCGCCAGACCAAGCACGCCTCCGACAACCGCGTCGAGGTCGAGCGCGCCCGGCACGCGCTGATGCTGGCGGCGGAAGGCAAGGCGGTTGCGGTGGTTTCCGGCGGAGATCCCGGCGTTTTCGCCATGGCGGCGGCAGTGTTCGAGGCGCTGGAAGCGGGCGAGCTGTCCTGGCGCAAGCTCCCCATCACAGTCGAGCCCGGCATCACCGCCATGCTGGCGGCCGCGGCCAAGGTTGGCGCTCCACTCGGCGGCGATTTCTGCGCGATCTCGCTCTCGGACAATCTCAAGCCCTGGGAGGTCGTCACCGCCCGGTTCACGGCCGCACTCACCGCCGATTTCGTGATCGCCCTCTACAATCCGATCTCGAAGGCGCGGCCCTGGCAGCTCGGCAAGGCGCTGGAGCTGGCGGCGACGATCCGCGCGGCGGAGACGCCGGTGATCTTCGCCCGCGCCGTGGGGCGGCCCGACGAAAGCTTGCGCATCCTGACGCTGGCGGAGGCGATTGCGGCAGCCGAGACCGCCGACATGGCGACTTTGGTGATGATCGGCGCCAGCGCGACGCGCCTGATCGCCCGCGAGGGCGAGAGCCCGATCGTCTATACGCCGCGCTCGGTGACGAAGAGCCCCTGCGTCACCAGCCAGGGCAGGACCTGATCGATATGCTCGACGGTCTCGACATCGGGCTTGGGCGGCCGCTCGACCATCACCACGGGAAGTCCGAGCCGCCGCGCCGCGACGAGCTTGCCCAGCGTCATCGGCCCGCCAGCATTCTTGCTGACGAGGATCTCGACGCCTTCCTCCCGCATCAGCGTCTCCTCGGCCTCCGCCTCGAAAGGCCCGCGCTGCTGCAGCACCTTCGCGTGCGGCAGCGGCAGGTCGTTCACGGGCTCGATCACGCGGATCAGATAGTGGTGCTGCGGAGCGGCGAAGAAATGCGGCAGTTCGAGCCGGCCGATAGTCAGGAAGACCCGGCGCGGCTCGTCGCCGAGCGCCTCAACGGCGGCATCGATGTCGGGCACGCTCTTCCAGCGGTCGCCGTTCTGAGGCTTCCAGCTTTCGCGCCGGATCGCCAGCAAGGGCACGCCTTCAGCCTTGCAGGCAGCTTGGACATGATAAGGCATGATCGCGGCGAAGGGATGGGTGGCATCGATGACGGCGACGACGCCCTCGTCGCGGAGATATTGCCTGAGGCCGGCAATGCCGCCGAAACCGCCGGTGCGGGTCGGCAAGGACAAGGGACGCGGGTCGGAGGTATGTCCCGCGAGCGAGATCACCGCGCGAATCTCGGGTGCCTGTTCGGCCAAGAGCTGATCGAGCGCAGCCGCTTCGCTGGTGCCGCCGAGGATGAGGACCGTCATGGAACAGTTTTCGCCTGAAACCGCCACGCTGTCGAGCACGCCGCCTGGCCCCTGGCTATCGCTGGTCGGGCTCGGCGAGGATGGCCGTGCCGGTCTCTGTGCCGAAGCCTTGGCCGCGCTGGAGAGCGCCGAGATCGTCTTCGGCGGCGAGCGCCACCTCAAGCTGATCGGCGACGTGCCCGGTGAAGCCAGGCCCTGGCCACAGCCTTTCCGCAATGCGCTGCCGGCGATTCTGGCCGAAAAGGGCCGGAATGTCTGCGTGCTCGCGACCAGCGACCCGTTCCATTACGGCATCGGCGCCGGGCTGACCAAGGCGGTGCCGGCGGCGGAGATGCGCGTCATCCCGCAGCTCTCCTCCTTCTCGATGGCCTGCACCCGCATGCGCTGGCCGCAGGAGGAATGCGGGCTGGTCTCGCTGCATGGCCGCGCTCTTCAGAGGATCATCCCTTTTCTCCAGCCGGGCGCGCGGGTGCTGGCCCTGTCCTGGGACGATTCGACGCCGCTTGCCGTCGCCCAGCTGATGAGCGCGCGCGGCTTCGGCGAAAGCACGATCACCGTGCTGGAGACGATCGGCGGCCCGAACGAGCGCATCCGGCAGACCCGCGCCGACGCCTTCGCGCTCGACGGCATCGTGCCGCTCAACCTGCTGGCGATCGAGGTCGTCGCCAGCCGCGATGCCCGCATCCTGCCCCTGGTGACCGGGCTTTCCGACGACTGGTTCGAGCATGACGGCCAGCTGACCAAGGCCGATATCCGGGCGATCACGCTCTCGGCGCTGGCGCCGCGCGCCGGCGAACTGCTCTGGGATGTTGGCGCCGGCTCTGGCTCGATCGGGATCGAATGGAGCCTGCGCCATCGACACAACCGCGCCATCGCCTTCGAGGAGCGGCCGGAGCGTGCCGCCCGCATCGCCCGCAACCGCCTCGCGCTCGGCGCGCCGCCGCTCGAAGTGGTCGAAGGCAAGGCGCCGGAGAGTTTCGCCGGCAAGGCCTCGCCGGACGCCGTCTTCATCGGCGGCGGATTGACCGATCCCGGCGTGTTCGAGGCCGCCTTCGCGGCGCTGAAGCCGCGCGGACGGCTGGTGGCGAACGCCGTGACGATCGAGGGCGAAGCCCGGCTCGCCGGGCTGTTCGCGGTTCATGGCGGGGATCTGCGCCGCATCGGCGTTTCGCATCTCGACCCGATCGGGACGATGCATGGCTGGCGCGCTGCGATGGCGGTGACGCAATGGCGCGTGGTGAAGCCGTGAATTCGTGGCCGATCGCCCAACTGTTCTTTGTCATCCCGGGCGACCGAAGGGAGACCCGGGATCCATTCCGGAGCTTTTCCGAAGGAGGTTCCGGAATGGATCCCGGATCTCCGCTACGCTCCGTCCGGGATGACCGGGAGAGGTCGGAGGCATGATCACGGCTGGGATCGGGCTGCGCCCTGGTACGTCGGAGGCTGATATTCTCGACTGCTTGCGCCAGACACTCAGGGCCGCAAGACTCGAACCGAATGCGATCAAGCGCCTCGCCACCCTTGCCTCGCGCCTGGACGAGCCGGGGCTGGCGGCAGTGGCGCAGGCGCATGACCTCTCCCTCGTCGCCATCCCCGACGAAGCGCTCGCCGGCTTCGAGGCCGCCTGCGCCACGCGCTCGACCCGGATTTCCGGGCTCTACGGCGTCGGCTCGGTGGCCGAGGCTGCCGCGCTCGCTGCGGCCGGACCGGGCGCCACTCTGATCCAGCCGCGCATCGCCACCGCCCGTGTCACCTGCGCCCTTGCCCGGAGCGTCGCGTGACGGTCCATTTCATCGGTGCCGGCCCTGGCGCGGTCGACCTCATCACCCTGCGCGGACGCGAGCTGATCGGCGCCTGCCAGGTCTGCCTCTATGCGGGCTCGCTGGTCCCCAAGGCGATGCTGGGCTGGTGCCCGCCGGGCGCACGCATCATCGACACTGCCCCGCTCGATCTCGACGCGATCGTCGCCGAGATCGAAGCCGCTCATGCCGCGGGCAAGGACATCGCCCGGCTGCATTCCGGCGACATCTCGATCTGGAGCGCGACCGGCGAGCAGATGCGCCGGCTGGGTCAGCTCGGCATCCCCTACGAGATCACGCCGGGCGTGCCGGCCTTCGCCGCCGCGGCGGCGGCGCTCAAGCGGGAACTGACGCTGCCCGGCGTTGCGCAGTCTCTGGTGCTGACCCGCACCTCGGGCCGTGCCTCAGCCATGCCCGACAAGGAAAAGCTCGCGACTTTCGCGGCATCAGGTGCGACGCTCGCGATCCATCTCTCGATCCATGTGATCGAACAGGTGGTGGAGGAACTGACGCCCTTCTATGGCGCCGACTGTCCGGTCGCGATCGTCTTCCGCGCCTCCTGGCCGGAGGAGCGCATCCTGCGCGGGCGGCTCTCCGACATCGCCGATCAGGTCCGGGCGGCCGAGCTGGAGCGGACCGCGCTGATCCTGGTCGGGCCGGCGCTGGCGGCCGAGGACTTTTCCGAAAGCGCGCTCTATTCGACCGGTTATGACCGCCGCTTCCGGCCGCGCGGAGGCCAGGCATGACGACCCGCGGCCTGCTCATCGCCGCGCCGCGCTCCGGCTCGGGCAAGACCACGATCACGCTCGGCCTGCAGCGGGCGCTGACCCGGCGCGGCCTCAAGGTGCGCGGGCTGAAATGCGGGCCGGATTATATCGATCCGGCCTTCCACGCCGCCGCGACCGGCGCGCCCAGCGCCAATCTCGACAGCTATGCGATGCCGGACGCGCTGCTCGGCCAGATCGCCAACGAGGCAGCCGGGGCGGCCGACATTATCGTCGCCGAAGGCTCGATGGGGCTGTTCGACGGCGTGCCCGGCCCTGACGGACATACCGGCACCGGCGCCGACATCGCGGCGCTGCTCGGCTGGCCGGTGGTGCTGGTCGTCGACGTCTCCGGCCAGGCGCAATCGGCGGGAGCGGTCGCGCTCGGCTGCATGCTCTACGACAAGCGCATCCGCGTCGCCGGCGTGATCCTCAACAAGGTCGCGAGCGAGCGGCATCGCCGGCTGGCTGCGGCCGGCATGGAGCGAATCGGCCTGCCAGTGTTCGGCGCGCTCCCGCGCGAAGCCAGCCTGATCCTGCCCGAGCGCCATCTCGGCCTGGTCCAGGCCGGCGAGACCGAGGATCTGCATCAGCGGCTCGATGCGCTGGCGGAAGCGGTCGCGGCGGCAGTCGATCTCGATGAGGTGGTCGCGGCTGCGGGTGCGACCGTTTTGCCGGCTTCCGCCCGTCAGCTGGCGCCATTGCCCGCGCCGGGCACGCGCCTCGCCATCGCCCGCGACGCCGCTTTCAGCTTCGTCTACCCGCATGTCGAGGCCGGCTGGCGCACGCAAGGAACCGAGCTCGTGCCGTTCTCACCGCTCGCCGACGAGCCGCCTCCGGAAAGCTGCGACGCCTGCTGGCTGCCGGGCGGCTATCCCGAACTGCATGCCGGCCGGCTCGCCGGCGCCTCGCGCTTTCTCGATGGTCTGCGCGATTTCGCCCGCACCCGTCCGGTCCATGGCGAGTGCGGCGGCTATATGGTGCTCGGCAAGACTCTCATCGACGCCGGCGGCGCGAGCCATGCCATGGCAGGGCTGCTCTCGGTCGAGACCAGCTTCGCCAGGCGCAAGATGAACCTCGGCTATCGCAACGCCGTGCTCGCCACGGACGGGCCGCTCGGCCGCGCCGGCACGCAGCTCAGCGGCCACGAATTCCACTATGCGACCGTGATCTCGCAGGGCGAGGACCCGCCCTTCGCGGAGGTCACCGATCCGCATGGCTCGGCGCCCGCGCCAGCCGGCAGCCGCCGCGGCCTCGTCTCGGGCTCGTTCTTCCACGCCATCGCGGTGCGGGAGGGGGCGTGAGCGCGACGCCCGTCTTCGATGACGGCTTTCGCGACAAGCTCGGCGAGCTCTTCGCCTGGCGTCGCGATGTCCGGCGCTTCCGCCACGAGCCGGTGCCGGAAGCGCTGCTCGCCGGGTTGCTCGACCTGATGCAGCTCTCGCCTTCGGTCGGCCATTCGCAGCCCTGGCGCTGGCTGAGGGTCGACGATCCCGAGCAGCGCCTCGCGGTTCAGGCGAGCTTTTCCCATTGCAACGCAGATGCGCTGGCCGAGTACGAGGGCGAGCGCGCGGCGCTCTATGCCCGGCTCAAGCTCGAAGGCCTGCGCGAGGCGCCGGTGCAGTTCGCCGTGTTCTGCGACCACGCCACGGCGCAGGGCCACGGCCTCGGCCGCCGGACCATGCCGGAGATGCTGGATTATTCGGTGGTGGCGGCGATCACACAGTTCTGGCTCGCCGCCCGGGCACATGGGCTCGGGCTCGGCTGGGTCTCGATCCTCGATCCCTGCGAGATCGCGACCATCTTCGGCACACCGCCGGAATGGAAGCTGATCGGCTATCTCTGCCTCGGCTATCCCGAGGAGGAGCACGACGTGCCGGAACTCGTCCGCGCCGGCTGGGAGAACGATCCGCGACGTAGCGGCGGTCGCTAGGCTGTCCGACGCAGCGAACTGCGCAGGCCAAGCGCCGTCAGCATGGCAAGCAGCGCCGCGGCGCCGACCAGCCCGGCCGCCGAAGGCCAGCCCAGCGCTTCGATAATGCCGCCGATCGCGACGGGACCAACAACCTGGCCGAGGTTGCTGCCCTGCATCATCAGGCCGACCACGACCGGCAACAGCCGTGCCGCCGGCGCGGCGAGCGGAGCGGAAGCGAGCAATGTCGCCGGGATCAACCCACCCGCCGCAGCGAACAGCACGCAGAGCAGGAAGGTCGCGGTATCGGGCAAGAGGCCAAGGAAGATGCCGATCCCGCACAGGCCCATGGCGAGGCTGGCGGCGATGATCAGCTTGACCCGCCCGACGCCGCGCGACAGCAGCAGGCCGGCGATGAGATTGCCGGCGATGTTGCCGATGGTCGCAAGCGCGCTGAGCAGGCCGGCCGTTGCCAGCGAGACCTGCATGCGCTGCATCAGCAATACAGGCAGGAAGCTAAACAGGGCGAAGAACATCAGCGCATAGAGCGCGAAGGTCAGCGCCAGCAGCAGCGGCCCGCGCGCGCTCAGCGCCGCGCCGGCATCACCAGCGAGGGCGATCCAGGAAGGCGTAGCGCCGCTGTCGGACCTCGGCACGATCAGCACTGTCAGCACGATCGCAATAACGGCGAGGACGCCGGTGACCTGCCAGATCATACGCCAATCTGTCAGCCAAAGCCCGGCCAGCATGGCGAGCGCGATGCCGGTCGGCATGAAGCAGCTCCACACGGCCATGGCGAGGTCGCGCCGATCCGGGCTGGCGACACGCTGGAGGATGGCCGGCCCGGCAATGATGATCAGCAGGAAGCCGAGCCCCTCGACGACACGCGAGGCGAGCAGCATCGGAAAGCGCAGCGCCGCCGCGCCCAGGAAAGCGCCGACGGCCACGGCCAGCAGGCCGAGCAGGAGGACGTTTCGCGCGCCGAGCGCGATGGCGAGCGTGCCGACCGGGATGCCCCCGACCATGCCGAGCACAGCGAAGATCGAGGCGAGCCAGCCAAGCGCAGCCAGATCCAGTCCGAACTCGGCCTGCACCAAAGGCATCGCGATCGCCGCCTTGCCCACCTGCAGCGCCGCAACGATGCCGCTGGCGACGACCACGGAGACGGCGAGCCAGTCGGTCCTGGCATCCTGTGTTGAGACGGCGGCCGTCATGAGCGCGATCTTGCGACGATGATCTCTGCGGGATGATCGGCCATGCTCGGCTCCTTGGATGGCGCTGCGGCGTAGCCCGGAGATGTGGTTTTCAGCCGATCTCGAAAAGTGAGATAATTAGCATCGAGTCGATCAAGGAAATCGATCATGCTCGATGCGCTCACCCTCGACCAGATGCGAATCTTCGTGACCGTAGCCGAAGCCGGCAGCTTCCGTTCGGCCGCGGCGCGGCTGTCGCGGGCACAGTCGGCGATCAGCCATGCCATCGCCAATCTCGAGGCTCAGCTCGGCCTTTCCCTGTTCGACCGCTCCGCCCATCGCCCTGCCCTCACGGCGGAAGGCAAGGCTCTGCTCGCCGATATCAGGGAGGTGTTGCTGAGGGTCGGCGCCTTGAAGGCCCGCGCCCATGGCCTGAGCCGGGGCGTCGAGATCGAATTGTCGCTGACGATCGACGTGCTGTTCCCGTTTCCGCTGATCGGGGCAGCGCTCTCCGGCCTGCGCGAGCTCTATCCTTCCGTCTCGATCCGGCTCGCCATCGAGCCGCTCGGCGGGCCGATCGCGGCGCTGCTGGAGCGACGCAGCGCGCTCGCCATCACCGTCGGCGAGAACTTTCGCGACCCGCGCATCGCGATCGAGGCGCTCACGTCGATCGAGGTGATCGCGGTCGTCGCAGCGACGCATCCGCTCGCCCGGGCCGGCGATGGACGCCAATTGACCCGCTCCGAGCTCGCCCAGCATCTCCAGATCGTCCAGATCGACCCGACGCCGATCTCGGGCGCGCAGGATTTCAACGTGCTCTCGCCGCAGACCTGCCGCGTCACCGGGCAGGACACCAAGCATGCAATGATCCAGGCCGGACTCGGCTGGGGGCGGCTGCCGCACTGGCTGATCGAGCGCGATCTCACTGAGGGCAGGCTGGTCCGGGTCGCGACCGGGGCGCTCGGCCGGAACGCGCAATTGCCGGCAGAAGCCTATCTCGCCCACCGCCTCGACGAGGCGATGGGCCCGGCCGCGCGCGCTTTCGCGGAAGCACTGGCGCGGCTTTGCGCGGAGTGCCGCTAGAGGGCGCTGCCTCCGATATCGCGCGCCGTCTTTCCGGGGCGCGGCGAAGCCGCGAGCCCGGAACCCATATCCGCAAGGCGATCAAAAAAAGGCGGCAGCGCTGCCGCCCTTGTAATCAGGAGCCGTGTTCATGGGTTCCGGGCTCAGGCCTGCGGCCTGCCCCGGAAAGACAGCGGGTTTCCTTTGCGAGGAAACTACACCGCGACCTTGAACGGCGCTTCCGTCTTGGCCTTGATCTCGTCGAGTGACACGCCCTCGGCGCGCTCGATCAGGGTCATGCCGCCGCCATTCTCGTCGATCGTGAAGACGCCGAGATCGGTGATCACCATGTCGACGACGCCGGCGCCGGTCAGCGGCAGGTCGCAGGCCTTGAGCAGCTTCGGCGATTCCGAGCCGTCCTTGTTCTTGGCGACGTGCTCCATCACCACGACGACCTTCTTGACGCCGGCGACGAGGTCCATGGCGCCGCCCATGCCCTTCACCATCTTGCCGGGGATCATCCAGTTGGCGAGGTCGCCATTCTCGGCGACCTGCATGGCGCCGAGGATGGAGAGGTCGATATGGCCGCCGCGGATCATGCCGAAGGAATCCGAGGACGAGAAATAGCTCGTCGTCGGCAATTCGGTGATGGTCTGCTTGCCGGCATTGATCAGGTCGGGATCCTCCTCGCCCTCATAGGGGAAGGGGCCCATGCCGAGCATGCCGTTCTCCGACTGGAGCTGCACGCTCATGCCGTCGGGGATGTAGTTGGAGACGAGGGTAGGTATGCCGATGCCGAGATTGACATAGAAGCCGTCCTTCAGCTCCTTGGCGGCGCGAGCGGCGATCTGTTCACGGGTCCAGGCCATGTGCGTGATCTCCTCTTAGGCCGTTTCGCGCTTGCGCACGGTGCGCTGCTCGATGCGCTTCACCGGATTGGCGACGTGCACGATGCGCTTCACGAAGATGCCGGGGGTATGGATTTGGTCGGGATCGATCTCGCCGGCCGGGACGAGATGCTCGACCTGGGCGATCGTCATGCGCGAGGCGCTAGCCATCATCGGATTGAAGTTGCGCGCCGTCTTCCGGTAAACGAGGTTGCCCTCGGTATCGCCCTTCCAGGCATGGACGATCGAGATGTCGGCGAAGAGGCCGCGCTCCATGATGTAGCGCTCGCCGTCGAACTCGCGCTCCTCCTTGCCTTCGGCGATCAGTGTGCCGACGCCGGTCTTGGTGAAGAAGGCGGGGATGCCGGCGCCGCCGGCACGGATGCGCTCGGCCAGCGTGCCCTGAGGGTTGAATTCGAGCTCGAGCTGGCCGGAGAGATACTGCTCGGCGAAGAGCTTGTTCTCGCCGACGTAAGAGCTGATCATCTTCCTGATCTGCTTGGTCTCGAGCAGGATGCCGAGGCCGGCGCCGTCGACGCCGGCATTGTTGGAGATGAAGGTCAGGTTCTTGGCGCCGGAGTCGCGGATCGCCTCGATCAGCGTGTCGGGAATGCCGCAGAGGCCGAAACCGCCGGCCATGATGGTCATGCCGTCCTTGACGACGCCGGCGAGCGCCGCCTTGGCGTCAGGAAAAACCTTCTTCATCGGGATGCCTTCGTCGCTGGTGATCGTAAGGGACGCCCGAAAACAACTAGCCGAGCGCATGGTGCGGTTGCAACATCAGTCGCTGACGCGCCCGTCATGCGACGATGCGCAGCCGAGAGCGGCTAATGGCGAGACATGACAGCCCGGCCCGGCCGATGCTACCAAACGGCGCGCCCTGCCTTCCGGAGCCACGCCCTTGTCCGCTTCCCGCTCCATCCTGCTGATCATCGGCGGCGGCATCGCCGCCTATAAGTGCCTGGAGCTGATCCGGCGCCTGAAGGATCACGGCATCGCCTGCCGCTGCATTCTGACCAAGGCCGGCGAACAGTTCGTCACGCCGCTCGCGGTGTCCTCGCTCGCGGGCGAAAAGTGCTTCACCGATCTGTTCTCGCTGACGGACGAGGCCGATATCGGCCATATCGCCCTGTCGCGCTCGACCGATCTCCTGGTCGTCGCGCCCGCCACCGCCGACCTGATCGCCAAGATGGCGAACGGCCATGCCGACGATCTCGCCTCCACAGCGCTACTGGCGACGAATAAACGGATCCTGATCGCTCCGGCCATGAACCCCAGGATGTGGGAGCATCCGGCGACGCGGCGCAACATGGCGACGCTGCAGAAGGACGGCGTTCTCGTCGTCGGCCCCAATTCCGGCGCCATGGCCGAGCGCGGCGAGAGCGGCCCCGGCCGCATGGCCGAGCCGCATGAGCTGCTCGCCGCGATCGAATTGGCGCTCGCCGGCGACAGCAGGCAGACGCCCTCGATCGGCTTTCTGGGCCGTCTGCCCGGTGGCGCGCCATCCGGGCCGAAGCCGCTGGCGGGCAAGCGCGTGCTCGTCACCTCCGGCCCGACACATGAGCCGATCGACCCGGTGCGCTATATCGCCAACCGCTCCTCCGGCAAGCAGGGCCACGCCATCGCGGCAGCCGCGGCGGCCGCGGGCGCGCAGGTGACGCTGATCTCCGGGCCGGTGACGATTCCCGACCCCGTCGGTGTCAACACCGTCCATGTCGAGAGCGCGCGCGACATGCTGGCGGCGACTGAAAGCGCACTGCCAGCCGATATCGCGATCTTCGCTGCGGCCGTCGCCGACTGGCGCAGCGCCGATGCCGCCGGCCAGAAGATGAAAAAGGACGGCAAGGGCCCGCCCAGCCTCGCTCTGGTCGAGAACCCCGACATTCTCGCCACCATCGCGGCGCGCGAGATTGACCGGCCGGCCCTGGTCGTCGGCTTCGCCGCGGAGACGCAGAACGTCGTCGACTATGCCCGCGCCAAGCTGGCGAAGAAGGGCTGCGACCTGATCGTCGCCAATGATGTCGGCGGCACCGGCGTAATGGGCGGCGACGGCAACACCGTCCACCTTGTCAGCACAGACAGCGTCGAGACCTGGCCGACCCTGCCCAAATCGGAGGTGGCGACGCGCCTCGTCGCGCATTTCGCCGATCTGCTGGCGCATAAGGGCTGACGGTCGATGGCGACGCTCCGCATCAGGCGCCTGCCGCACGCCCACGACCTGCCGCTGCCGGCCTATGAGACCGCAGGCGCCGCCGGGCTTGATTTGCGGGCCGCCTTGCCGGACGGGCCGCTGCGATTGGAGCCGCGCGCGCGCCTGCTGGTGCCGACCGGGCTCGTGCTCGAATTGCCGGAGGGTACAGAAGGCCAGGTGAGGCCGCGCTCCGGGCTCGCCTTGCGCCACGGCGTCACCCTGCTCAACACGCCCGGCACGATCGACGCCGACTATCGCGGCGAGGTCGGGGTCATCCTGATCAATCACGGTCGGGAGGCCTTCACCATCCAGCATGGCGACCGCATCGCCCAACTCGTCGTCGCCGCGGTGCTGCAGGTTGGAATCGTCGCGGCCACAGAGCTCAGCGAGACCGAACGCGGAGCCGGCGGTTTCGGCTCGACCGGAGTGAGCGATTCCGCCTTGCGGCAGGCGGCTGGAGACAAGGCATGATCCAGCTCTCGCGCCGTAGCCTGCTGGCGGTCACCGCGGTCGTCGACATCGCCCTGCACGCCCGGCCCACCCCGGTTGCGGCCAAGGCACTGGCGGCGCGGCATGAATTGCCGCCGCGCCATCTCGAAACCGTGCTGCAGGCGCTGGTCAGGGTCGGGATCCTCAAGGGCGTGCGCGGGCCGCGCGGCGGCTACGAACTCGCGCGTGAGCGCCGTCGCATCACCGCCGGCGAGATCGTGCGCGCCGCGATGCAGGCCAATGCCGACGAAACCCTGCCGCCACTGCCGCGTTCGGCCTTGGTGGACGCCGTGGTCGACCCGATGATGCAGCAGGCCATGGAAGCCTGGCTCGCCAGGCTCGACGCCGTCACCGTGGCCGATCTTTGTCGCGAGGCCGAAGAGCGCGCCGCGACCGGAGAACCGATGGCCAGCACAGATTTCACGATCTGATCTGTTAAATACCTCATTTCTCGACATATTCTGTGATTTGATGCTAGCCTGAACGCCGTTTCTTGAGCCAAGACTGACCACCAAGAGCACAGCAAGGGAGGCCGCCATGGCCGATGCAGCGCAGAAGCCCGCCCATATCCCCGGCCGCGGCCGTATCTACGATTCGATCACCGACACGATCGGCGATACCCCGCTGGTGCGGCTCAACCGCCTGCCGGCTGAGCGCGGCGTCACCGCCACGATCCTGGCCAAGCTCGAATTCTTCAACCCGATCTCCAGCGTCAAGGACCGCATCGGCGTCTCGATGATCGACGCGCTCGAAGCCTCCGGCGCGCTGAAGCCCGGCGGCACCCTGATCGAGCCGACCTCGGGCAATACCGGCATCGCGCTCGCCTTCGTCGCCGCCGCGCGCGGCTATCGCCTCATCCTGGTCATGCCCGAGACGATGTCGCTCGAGCGCCGCAAGATGCTGGCCTTCCTCGGCGCCGAGCTCGTGCTGACGCCCGGCCCCGGCGGCATGCGCGGCGCTGTCGCCAAGGCCGAGGAGCTCAAGAACGAGATTCCCGGCGCGATCATCCCGCAGCAGTTCGAGAACCCCGCCAATCCGGCGATCCACCGCAAAACCACGGCTGAGGAGATCTGGAACGACACCAATGGCGCGGTCGACATCGTCATCTCCGGCGTCGGCACCGGCGGCACCATCACCGGCGTCGGCCAGGTGCTGAAGGCCAAGAAGCCGTCGGTGAAGATGGTCGCGATCGAGCCGGAGGATTCGCCGGTGCTGTCGGGCGGCCAGCCCGGCCCGCACAAGATCCAGGGCATCGGCGCCGGCTTCGTGCCGGGCATCCTCGACCGCGGCGTCATCGACGAGGTCGTCACCGTTGGCAACCAGACGGCGTTCGAGACCTCGCGGGCGCTCGCCAAGACCGAAGGCATCCCGGCCGGCATTTCCTCGGGCGCGGCGATTGCCGCGGCGCTGGAAGTCGGCGCTCGGCCGGAGAATGCCGGCAAGACGATCGTGGTGATCATTCCCTCCTTCGCCGAGCGCTACATCTCCAGCGCCCTCTTCGAAGGTCTGTGATCCCAGCGAGCCTGCAGATCGTCCGGCTGAGCGAGGCCCTGCCGGACGATCTGCCCGCCTTGCAGGACGAGGCGGCGGCCGAAGGCTACCGTTTCGTCGAAGGCATCCTGGAGGATTGGGACGCCGGACGCTATGCCGGCACGGACGAGCGGAGCACGCTGGTCGCCGTCTATCGCGAGGGCATCTTGGCGGCGATCGGCGCGGTGACGCCCGACCCTTACGACCCGGCGCCCGATCTGCTGCGCATCTGCCATGTCTATGTCCGGCCGGGCAAGCGGCGCGAAGGCGTTGGTCGCGCGTTGGCGAGTGCGCTGATCCAGCAGGGGCTTGCGCTGGCACCGCGGCTCTCGCTCAACGCCGCCGATGCCGGCGCCTCCGCCTTCTGGGAGGCGATGGGTTTCCGGCCCGACAGCGGCGGCACACGGCGCAGCCATCTGCTGGAGCGCTGAAAGTTAGCCTCGCAGCGTGATCCGGTTGCCCCAGGGATCGACGGTCGAGGCCGCATCGCCACCGGACGCCGCCATGCGCCGGCTCAGCGCAGCGCGGGCCTCATCGTCACGCGCGACAAGCTCGAAACTCGACAAGCCAGCCTCATTGTCCCGGCGTGGGCCGGCGCCGCGGCTGTGCCAGGTGTTGGTGGCGATGTGGTGGTGGTAGCCGCCGGTCGCCATGAAGCTCGCGCCGGGATAGTGCACCATCACCTCGAAGCCGAGCGCATCGCGATAGAAGCCTTCGGCCTGCGCGAGATCGCCGACGCGCAGATGGATGTGGCCCATGATGGTGCCCTCCGGCATGCCGGCATAGGCGCGCCCGTCGGCGTCACCAAGCAGCGCGTCGAGATCGAGCCGCTCGGTCGCCATCTTGAGCCGGCCGCCATCGAGCCGCGGCCATTCAGGGCGGCTGCGGTCGCGATAGACCTCGATGCCGTTGCCCTCGGGATCGGAGAGATAGAGCGCCTCGCTGACGAGATGGTTCGAGGCGCCTTCCAGCCCGATGCGCGCCTCGGCTGCATGCCTGAGCCAATTGCCGAGATCGCGGCGCGAGGGCAGCAGGATCGCCATGTGGAACAGGCCGGCGGCCGAGGATGGGTGCTGCGCGCCGGCTTCCAGCTTCACCAGCGGCTCGCCGCCGGCACCGAGCACGGCATGGTCGGCATCCTGCCCGATCACCGAGAGCCCGATCGCATCGCGATAGAACGCCGTCAGCCCGGCAAGGTCGCGCACGCGCAGGCTCACCGCGCCGATATGGACGGGCGCGTCGAGCGCCTCGTTGCGGGGCTGGGCCTGGGTGTCGGTGGCTACGGACATGGGGCTGCTCCAAACTTGCGGCGGCAGGGCCGAACGCCAGCAAGATGGGGCTCTCAGCCGCGCTTGTCGTCCCCTCGCGAGGCAAGTCCGAGATTGCATAGCCGCAATGCTGTTCCACCGTCATTGCGACGAGTGATGCGACGACGCGACTCAGGACCGAGGAGCTCTACAAGCTGGATGCTTCGCTTGCGCTCGCACTGGCGGTCAAAGCCGTCAGGCCCGCTCCGCCAGCGTCCGCGCGATCGCGGCGCGGAATTCGGGGATGCCGAGCCCCTTCTCGCTGGAGGTCAGCAGCACCTCGGGAAAGGCAGCTGGCCGGCGCCTGATCTTCTCGGCCGTCGCCTCGATCACCGCCTCCTGCTCGGACTTCTTGAGCGCATCGCCCTTGGTCAGGATCACCTGATAGGACACGGCGGCCTTGTCGAGCGTTTCCAGCACGTCACCGTCGACGTCCTTGATGCCGTGGCGGGCGTCGATCAGCACATAGACGCGCATCAGATTGGCGCGGCCGCGCAGATAGTCGTGGATCAGCTTCGTCCAGGCCGCGACCTTCTCCTTGCCGACGGCGGCATAGCCATAGCCGGGCATGTCGACGATGGTCAGGCGCTCGTCATAGCCGACCTGGCGGAAGAAGTTGAGCTGCTGGGTCCGGCCCGGCGTGTGCGAGGTGCGCGCCAGGGCATTGCGGCGGGTCAGCGCGTTGATCAGGCTCGACTTGCCGACATTGGAGCGGCCGGCGAAGGCGATCTCCTGGCTGACCATGGGCGGCAGGTCGTCGATGCGGGTCGAGGCCCAGACGAAATCCCACGGCCCCTCGAAGAGTTTTCGGGCGGATTCGAGTTCGTCGTCCTTGAAAGGAAGATGTTGATCCGAGGTCATGGCTTCTGCCTGTTGGAGAAAACAGAAGCCCTCATCCTGAGGAGCAGCCGTCAGGCTGCGTCTCGAAGGATGCTCCAGAGCGCGCTGGAAGCATCCTTCGAGACGCCGCTTCGCGGCTCCTCAGGATGAGGGCTGAGGATGGTCTAGCTGTTACACGGCAGCGCGCAGCGCGTCGATGTCCGCGCCGGCGATCAGCGGCAGGTTGCGCGCGATCCTCTGCGGCTCCCAGTCCCACCAGCGGATCTCGAGCAGCGCCTCAACCACCTCCGGCGCAAAGCGCATCTTCACGACGCGGCCGGGATTGCCGACGACGACGGCATAGGGTGGAACGTCGCGCGAAACCTGCGCGCGGGTGCCGATGATCGCGCCGTCGCCGATGCTGACGCCGGGCATGATCACCGCCTCGCGGCCGATCCAGACATCGTTGCCGATCACGGTGTCGCCACGCAGGCCGAGGCCGTCGCGGGTGAAGTCGGGCACGTTCTCGAAGCCGAACATGCCGAACGGATAGGTCGAGAAGCCGCCCATCGGGTGGTTGGCGCCGTTCATGATGAACTGCGCCGCCTGGGCGATCGCGACGAACTTGCCGATGATCAGCCGGTCGCCAATGAAGTCGAAATGATAGCGCACGCAGCGGGCGAGGAAGTGCTCGGGCCCGCGCGAGTCGTCATAGTAGCTGTAGTCGCCGACCTCGACGAGCGGATGGTCGACCACCGCCTTGAGGAAGGCCGTGCCCTTCCAGCCGGCGATTGGATGGCGGGTCTTGGGATCGGGAAGTGGCATGGCGCGGCACTAAGCATATAGCCGGCGCCTAGGACAAGCCGGGAGGCGAAACGCAAAACGCCGGAGCCTTGCGACATCCGGCGTTCTGTTCCGTCTTGGCAAAGGCTTTCGCCCCTCGCCTCACTTCTTGTTGCTGTTCGCGGGCTTTGGCGTCGCGGCGCTCGGCGTCGATGGGACCGGCTTCTTGCTAAACATGCCCTTGAGATTGTCCCACAGCTCGATCTTCACGCCGTGCTTCTTCATGATGTAGCCCTGCTGGGCGACCGAGAGCAGGTTGTTCCAGGTCCAGTAGATCACCAAGCCGGCCGGGAACGAGCCGAGCAGGAAGGTGAAGAACACCGGCATCCAGGTGAACATCATCTTCTGGACCGGATCCGGCGGCTCCGGATTCATCTTCATCTGCACGAACATCGTCACGCCCATCAGGATCGGCCAGATGCCGAGATGCAGCATGGCCGGCGGTGTGAACGGCAGCAGGCCGAACAGGTTGAAGAGATTGGTCGGGTCCGGCGCGGCAAGGTCCTTGATCCAGCCATAGAACGGCGCATGCCGCATCTCGATGGTGATGAACAGGATCTTGTAGAGCGCGAAGAAGACCGGGATCTGCACAAGCACCGGCCAGCAGCCGGCGAGCGGGTTGATCTTCTGGGTCTTGTACAGCTCCATCAGCGCCTGCTGCTGCTTCATCTTGTCGTCAGCATAGCGCTCGCGGATCGCCATCATCTCCGGCTGAACCGCCTTCATCTTCGCCATTGAGGCGTAGGACTTGTTGGCGAGCGGGAAGAACAGCAGCTTCAGCAGGACGGTCACGACCAGGATGGCGATGCCGAAATTGCCGACATGCTTGTAGACCCAGTCCATCACGTAGAACATCGGCTTCGTGATGAAGTAGAACCAGCCCCAGTCGATCATCAGCTCGAAGCGCTTGATGCCGAGGTTCTTCTCATAGCCGTCGATCGCCGCGACTTCCTTGGCGCCGGCGAATAGGCGCGAGGAGGCGCTGGCCGAAGCGCCCGGGGCGACATTGACGGCCTCGCCGAGGAAGTCGGCCTGATAGGTGCGCACCGAACCGGTTTGCACCGAGGAGTAGCGGCCCTCGTATTTCTTGCCCTGGTCGGGGATGGCGGCCGCTGCCCAGTACTTGTCGGTGATGCCGACGAAGCCGCCGACGACATCCTTCCAGGCCCTGCCATGCGTCGCCGAGCCGAGCGCCGGCTCCTTGTCGATGGCGTCATAGGTGTATTCCTGCAGACCCTGCTCGCCGAGCGAGCCGATCATGCCCTCGTGCAGCACGTAATAGCCCAGCGTCGCCGGCTTGCCGACGCGCACGACCTGGCCATAGGGGTAGAGGGTGACGGCGTTGGCGCCCTTGTTCTCGACCTCGTCGCGGATCGAGAACATCGCATTGTCATCGACCGCGATGGTGCGCTTGAACGTGAGGCCCTGGCCGTTGTCCCAGCTCAGCACCACCGGCTTGGCCGCGGTCAGGACCTGGCTGTCGGCGGTCCAGACCGTATTGGCGTTCGGCAAAGCGACATTGGCGCCCGGCCCCGCAACCCAGCCGAAATCGGAATAATAGGCATTCGGCCCGCCGGCCGGCGAGAGCAACACGATGATCGGGCTCTTCGGATCGACCGTCTCGTGATAGGCCTTGAGCGAGACGTCGTCGATGCGCGCGCCGGTCAGCGAGAGCGAGCCGGCGATCTTGCTCGTATCGATCCTGAGGCGCGGGCCGGCCGCGAGCGCCGCCTCGCGAGTCGCGGCGACGGGCGCAGCCGTGACGGGCGCCTGGCCAGGCTGCGCCGGGGCGGTCCCCGGAGCCGGAGCGGTGCCGGGCGTGGTCGGCGCGCCGGACGGCTGGGCTACCTGCTGGCTCTGCGTTTGCTGGTTCTGCTGCGCGATCTGCTTCTGCTTCTCGGCCTGGGGCAGGCCGTAGAAATATTGCCAGCCGAGCAGCACGACGACCGAGAGCGTGATCGCCAGCAGCAGATTGCGGTTGTCTTCTTTCATCATCATCGTCTGAAAACGGTCTCGCTGGCGGCCCTGGCGGGCGTCTATGAGGCTTGGCGCGAAGCGGAGCGCCGGTCGGGGCGTCGCTTGCCGCCGCTCGGGCGGGCGCGGTCGAGCGCGACCGCGATGTCGGCGACCATGGCCGTGAACGCGGCGCTCACGGTCTCTGGTCGGGCGACGATCACGAGATCGCAGGGCTTGCCGGTCTGCCCCGCGAGGGCAAGTGCAGCGGCAGCCCGGAGGCGGCGGCGGATGCGGTTGCGCACCACGGCGTTGCCGGTCTTACGCGAGGCGGTCAGGCCGAGGCGCAAACCCTCCTGCTCCGGCTTGTCGAGGACCTGCGCGGTGAAGGCGGACGAACGAAAACGGCGACCGTGCTCGGCCGCCGCGAGAAAGTCCTTGCGTTGCGTCAGACGGGCGAGGCGCATGGCGATTGGCCAGTCTTCCGGAACGGGCGCGCCTGAAGCGCGCCTTGAGTTCATCAGGCCGACAGGCGCTTGCGGCCGTGGGCGCGACGAGCGGCGATGACCTTGCGGCCGCCCTTGGTCGCCATGCGGGCGCGGTAGCCGTGGCGGCGCTTGCGCACCAGCTTGCTGGGTTGATAGGTTCTCTTCACGGTCCGTCTCCGGGGCCTTGTTCGGCAGGGCGAACACGGCTCCCGGAGGGAAAGCCCGCGCCAGCCAAGCCTGTCATGCAATAAGGGTCAGCGCTGCCGGGGCAGCGCAGGTCGCGGGCTTATGGCGGATGGGAGACCCCGAGTCAATGCCGAAACGCCTGCGCCGCGCCGTCGCAGCGACGCATTTTGCCGCGGACTTGCACTCGCGCGCCAAAGCGACGATATAGCGCTCGGGAGGTTGGCGAGGGACGTCTCACTCGCCAACCCGGTCAGGTCCGGAAGGAAGCAGCCGTAACGAGACCGAACGGGTCTTCGTCCAACCTCCTACTTCAGCGCGAGCTCGCGAGCCGCATCTTCTCTCACATTGCTCATCTTCTCTCACATTGCTGACGTGTTCGCGCCGCCTGCGGCAGATGCGGCGTTGACCACCGCGCCGCGATTGGCGAAAGCATGGTCATGACCGACGAAATCGTCCCCGCCGACGAGCCGGGCTTCCCCGGCATGGCTCAAGCGCCCACCCCGGCGGCAGCGCCCGCGGGCTATCGCGTGCTGGCGCGCAAGTACCGGCCGGCGCATTTCGGCGACCTGATCGGCCAGGACGCCATGGTCCGGACGCTGACCAACGCCTTCGCGGCGGGCCGCATCCCGCAAGCCTGGATGCTGACCGGCGTGCGCGGCGTCGGCAAGACGACGACCGCCCGCATCCTGGCGCGCGCCCTGAACTACCAGAATGCCGACGGCACGGGCGCGCCGACCACCGATCTCTCGCAATTCGGCGTACATTGCCAGGCAATCGTCGAAGGCCGGCATATCGACGTGATGGAGATCGATGCCGCCTCGAACAACGGCGTCGACAATGTCCGCCAGATCAACGACGCGGTGCGCTACGCCCCGACCAGCGCACGCTACAAGGTCTACATCATCGACGAGGTCCACATGCTCTCGGGGGGCGCTTTCAACGCCTTCCTGAAGACGCTGGAGGAGCCGCCGCCGCACGCCAAGTTCATCTTCGCTACCACCGAGATCCGGAAAGTGCCGGTGACGGTGCTGTCGCGCTGCCAGCGCTTCGACCTGCGCCGCGTCGATGCGGCGCTGCTGGTCGGCCATCTCGACAAGATCTGCCGGGCGGAAGGGATCGAGGCCGAGGAGGAGGCGCTCGCCGCCGTGGCGCGCGCCGCCGAGGGCTCGGTGCGCGATTCGCTCTCGATCCTCGACCAGGCGATCGCCCATGCCGGCGGCAGGATCACCCTGGACGAGGTCCGCACGATGCTCGGTCTCTCCGACCGGGCGCGCGTGATCGACCTGTTCGAGCTCACGATGAAGGGCGACATCGCCGGCGCCCTGACCGAGCTCAGGGCACAATACGACGCCGGCGCCGATCCGGCGGTGGTGCTCGCCGACCTCGCCGAGTTCAGCCATCTCGTCACCCGCCTCAAGCTCGTGCCGGAGGCGGCCAAGGATAATAGCCTGTCCCAGGCCGAGCGGGTGCGCGGCGCCGATTTCGCACAGCGCCTGTCGATCCGCGTGCTGGCGCGGGCCTGGCAGATGCTGCTGAAGGCGATCGGCGAAGTCCGCCAGGCCGACCGGCCGGTGATGGCCGCCGAGATGGCGCTGGTGCGCCTCGCCCATGCCGCCGACCTGCCGACGCCCGACGAGGCACTGCGGATGCTGCGCGACGGCAGTGGCGCCGTCGGTGGCAATGGCTCGCCCGCGCCGCGCTCGCCCTCGGGCGGTGGTGCGACCGCGCTCGCGGCCCGCCCGGTGCTGGCCAGCGCCAATCCGATGCCTGCCGCCGCGCAGCCGCGCGCCAGCGCCCTGCCGCAGCCGCAGAGCTTCGAGGAGGTCGTCGCGCTCGCCTCGCGCCAGCGCGACATCACCATGAAGCTGGCGCTGGAGCGCGATGTCCGCCTGGTGCGCTTCGAGCAGGGCCGGATCGAGTTCGCGCTGGCCGAGCATGGCAACCGCATGCTCGCCAACGATTTGTCGAAGCGGCTGAAGGAATGGACCGGCCAGACCTGGCTGGTTGCCGTCGTCAACGCCGAGGGCACGGCGACACTGCGCGAGCAGGCGGCGGCGGCGCGCGACAAGCGCGAGAACGACGCCGCCAACCACCCGGCCGTGCGCGCGGTGATGGAGCGTTTCCCGGGCGCACGCATCGTCGACGTCCGCGATCCGCGCGCGGCGGAAGCCGAGACGCCGGCCACTACTGCCGGTGGCGACGAGGATCTGCCGGAAACCGAGCCGCTCTTCGACGACAGCGAGCCCGATTTCGACGGCGTCGAATTCTGGACCGACAACTGACGAGGGAGCGCCGCCATGCGCGACATGATGGGCCTGATGAAGCAGGCGCAGGACATGCAGAAGAAAATGGCCGACATGCAGGCCCAGCTCGAGACGCTCGAATTCGAGGGCTCGGCCGGCGGCGGTCTGGTCAAGGTGGTGATGACCGCCAAGAACGTGCTGAAATCGGTGAAGATCGACCCGAGCCTGATGGTTCAGGGCGAGGAGGAGATCCTCGAGGACCTCGTCATCTCCGCCAGCAACGACGCCCGCACCAAGGCCGAGCGCTCGGTGCAGGAGCGGATGGCCGAGGTTACCCGCGGCCTGCCGATCCCGCCTGGCATGAAGCTGTTCTGAGGGTCGAAGGCCGTCATGCCCGGGCTTGACCCGGGCATCTCTTGCAGAATGCCTCTTGTCCCGAGATGGTCGGCTCAAGGCCGACCATGACGCCCCAGAGACCCATGTCGAAAGCCATCGCCGGCCCCGAGATCGAGCGCCTGATCCAGCTCCTGGCCAAATTGCCGGGCCTGGGCCCCCGCTCGGCCAGGCGCGCCGCGCTCCATCTCGTCAAGAAGCGCGAGCAATTGCTCGGCCCGCTGGCCGAGGCGATGGCGGTGGCGCGCGAGCGCATCGTCGTCTGCTCGACCTGCGGCAATGTCGACACCAGCGACCCGTGCGGGCTCTGCCGCGATCCGCGCCGCGACGACAGCCTGATCGTCGTGGTCGCGGACATCGCCGATCTCTGGGCGCTGGAGCGCTCCGGCGCGGTCGGCGGCCGCTATCACGTGCTGGGCGGCGTGCTCTCGGCGCTCGACGGCATCCGGCCTGAGAACCTGACGCTCGACGCGCTCGTCGCCCGCGCCTCGGAACCGGCGGTGAAGGAAGTGATCCTCGCGCTCAACGCCACGGTCGAGGGCCAGACCACCGCGCATTTCATTACCGACCTGCTGGCGCATCTCGAGATCAAGGTGACCAAGCTCGCCCATGGCGTGCCGGTCGGCGGCGAGCTCGACTATCTCGACGACGGCACGCTGGCGGCCGCGATCCGCCAGCGCACGGGCTTCTGAGGCTTTTCAGTCGTCCCAGGGCCGATTGCTCTTGCAGCGGTAGCCAACGAAGCATTGCGGGGTGTCGCGGGCCGGCACCCAGGCCGGATCGGCGTATTCGTCGAACTGGCAGAAGCCGCGATGGACCACGAAGCGGTCATAGGTGTAGCCGCCGGTGCCGAGCACGATCGCGCCATTGGCAAGAACGCTCTGGCGGTTGGCGGCGCAGCTGAGCGACGGGGATTGCGGGCGCCCTTGCGCCAGCGCCGTACCGGCGAGACCGAGGGCAAAAAGCATCGTGAGAATCCGGGTCATCTGTCGCGTCCGCTGAATTGGCTCCGCTGGCATTGTAACATGCTTGCGCCCCGGGTGTTCCTGCTTTGGCTTGACGGCGCCGCATGGTTCCGCCATCGCTCACCCTCGTCATGCTCGGGCTTGGCCCGGGCATCCACGTCTTCCCCTTTTCATCCACGTCGCAGGACGTGGATGGTCGGCACAAGGCCGACCATGACGAGAGAGCCGCTCCATGTCCCTGACCGATCTCGCCGCTACCATCGACGCCGCCTGGGAGAACCGGGCCGAGATCGGCATCGACACCAAGGGCGCCGTGCGCGATGCGGTCGAGCAGGCGATCGAGCTGCTCGATTCCGGGCAGGCTCGCGTCGCCGAGAAGGTCGGCGGCGAGTGGGTGACGAATCAGTGGCTGAAGAAGGCGGTGCTGCTCTCCTTCCGCCTCGCCGACAACGAGATCATGGCGCATGGCCCGGGCGAAGGCGTGTTCTGGGACAAGGTGCCGTCGAAGTTCGCCGGCTGGGGCGAGAACCGCTTCCGCGCCGCCGGCTTCCGCGTCGTGCCGCCGGCGGCGGCGCGCAAGGGCTCCTATCTCGCACCGAACGTCATCCTGATGCCGTCCTTCGTCAATATCGGCGCCTATGTCGATTCCGGCACCATGGTCGATACCTGGGCGACGGTCGGCTCCTGCGCCCAGATCGGCAAGAACGTGCATCTGTCGGGCGGCGTCGGCATCGGCGGCGTGCTCGAACCGCTACAGGCCAACCCGACCATCATCGAGGACAATTGCTTCATCGGCGCCCGCTCCGAGGTGGTCGAGGGCGTCGTCGTCGGCGAGGGGTCGGTGCTCGCCATGGGCGTCTTCATCTCGGCCACGACCAAGATCGTCGATCGCGCCACCGGCCAGGTCCATGTCGGCAAGGTGCCGCCCTATTCGGTCGTCGTCGCCGGCTCGCTGCCGGGCAAGCCGCTGAACAACGGCACGCCCGGTCCCTCGCTCTACTGCGCCGTGATCGTCAAGACGGTCGACGCCCAGACCCGCGCCAAGACCGGCATCAACGAATTGCTGCGCGACTAGGGTCGGTTCCTGTCAGCCTGCGGTGCAGGCTGATGGTAGAACCGCTTCTGACTAACGTAAGGACGGCATTCGGTCGATCGAACCGACCGGATGCCGTTTCAACCCGACGGAGGCGGAGCCTTTGAAGAGCCTTTTGAGCGTCGCCGCCCTCTCGCTCTTCACATTGTCGACGCAACCGCTCCGGGCCGAGCCGGTCAATCTGACGCTGAAGCTGATCGACGAGGCCGGCAAGCCGCTTGCAGGCCATGCGGTCAGGGTTGCGATCGGCTCGGAGGCTGAAGCCAGTGCCCCCGGCGCGGGGCAGCGCCTGTCGACCGATGCGTCCGGCGTCGTGCGCATGCAGGCCGACGCCACGGTCGATCGCCGGAGCATTTCCTCGACCAGCGTGTTCACCCGCCATCCGGCCGAGCACCTCGTCGTCGGCGTCGAACTCGATCTGATCGGGCGGCGCGCGCTCTACCGTGTCCGGCTCGACCAGACGAGGGCCGGCACTGTCGGCCAGATCAACGCTTTCCTGGCCGGCGCCAGCGGCCGTTTCGACCTGCCGCTCGCCTTCCATGCCGACACGCAGAGCTGGAGCCTGCCCGACGATCCGGCGGGCCTGCGCCTGACCGGTATCGGCGCCGAGCTCAAGGTGCACAATATGGAAGGCTCGGCCCAGACCGGCCGCACCGTCACGCTCACCATCGCCAAGCAGGGCTTCAAGCGGCGGTAGACGCGAGGTTACCCTCGCGCTCACCCGTAACAAGCGCTCAGGCACCGGGGACCGGATTCGGCGTCGGCTCGGTCGAACCGGGCGCCAGCTCCTGGCGTTGCGCAGCCGGCGAGGCGGCGAGCGCGTCGCGCAGCTTCTGCTCCTGCGAATGGTCGAGCGAGGTCTTGAGCACGACGCCACCGGTGCCCTTGATCGCCTCGAGCACCTTGTCGGCCGTCATCTTCTGGATCAGCACGAAGAGCGCGGCATTGCCCGGCTGCAGATTGGCGGCGAGCTCCTTCATGAAGCCGTCATTGACGCCGTAATCGGTCAGCGCGCCGCCGAGCGCGCCCGAGGCGGCACCAAGCGCCGCGCCGAACACCGGCATCAGAAAGATCGCACCGATCAGCAGGCCCCAGAACCCGCCCGAGGCGGCACCGAGCGCAGTGGTGTTGAGCAGCTGGTTGAGCTTGACCTTGCCGCCCTCGTGCATGACCGCGATGGCGGCATCGCTGATCTGGATCAGATACTCCTTCTGCAGGCCGATGAGTTTCTGCCGCATTTCCTCGGCCTTGGCCTCGGTCGGGTAAACGATGACGACGAGATCGGACATGGCGCACTCCTCTGACACGACGAGACAAGCTGCCGCCGCTCTGTGACGGGCTTGCGGCAAACGCGCGACGAATGCGGGCGTTCCGCTACTCGCCCGCCACCTCCTTCGCAGCCGCAAGGGCCGAACCGCGCAACGGCAACTCTTTCATGCGTAACAGGAAGATGAGCGCGAACGCGAATCCGGCGAAGGTCGCGGCGAAGACGTACTGGAAAAGACGGATCATCGTCTCGCGATCGACCGCTCCGGCCTTGAGCGTCTCGGCCGAAAGGCCGGCACCGCTCGCGCCGATGCCCCCCAGCACGATCGCGCCGAAGATCGCGACGATCAGCGCTCCGCCGATCTGGCGGAAGAAGTTCGCAGTCCCGGTCGCGGTGCCGAGCTGGTGCGGAGCGACGGCGTTCTGAATCGAGACCGTCGCGACCGGCAGCAGCGTGCCGAAGCAGATGCTGATCAGGCCGAGCAGCAGGGAAAAGGGCATCAGCGGCAGGCGGCCTGCGGTTGCGATCAGGATCGCGGTGCCGACGAGCGCCAGGGCAAGCCCGATCACCGGCACGCGCTTGTAGTGATTGAGCCGCGTCATCGCCCGCCCGGACGCCGTGGCGCCAAGCACCGTGCCGCAGGTCAGCGGAAGCAGGCCCATGCCGGAATTGGCTGCCGAGAGCCCGGCGACGGTCTCGAAGTAGAGCGGCAGATAGATGGTCAGGCCGATGAACGTGCCCATGCCGAAGCCGGCGGCGATGGTGCCGTCGCAAACCACGGGGTTGGCGAGCAGCGCCAACGGGATGAGCGGCTCGGCAGCGGTACGCAGGCGCCAGGCGAAGCAAAGCCAGAGCAGGACCGAACCGGCGATGAGCCCAAAGATAGGCGGCGAGCTCCAGGGATAATGCGTACCGCCCCAGGACAGCGCCAGCAGCAAGGTCATCGTCGCGCTGGTCATCAAGAGCGCGCCGAGCACGTCAAGCTTGTGCGGCCGCTCATGCCGCGGCAGCCGTTTCAGCGCGGTATGCGTCATCCAATAGGCGCCGAGACCGAGCGGCAGGTTGATCCAGAAGATCACCGACCAATGCAGCGCCTCCGAGATCACCCCGCCAAGCACCGGGCCAAGCAGCGAGGACGAGAAGAACACGCTGGCGATGTAGACTTGGTACTTGCCGCGCTCCTTGGGCGGGACCATGTCGGCAATGATGGTCTGCGCCATGGCGATCAGTCCGCCGCCGCCGAGCCCCTGCACGAACCGCGCGACCACCAGCAGCCAGAGCGACGGCGCGAGCGCGCAGGCGAGAGAGCCGAGTACGAAGATGGCGATACCGCCAAGCAAGGTGACACGGCGTCCATGGATATCGGCAAACTTGCCGTAGAGCGGCGTCACCGCGGTCGAGGCGAGCAGATAGGAGGTGACGATCCAGGGCAGGTGGGCGACGTCTCCGAGCTCGCGGCCGATCGTCGGCATAGCGGTCGCGACGATGGTCTGGTCGAGCGCTGCCAGGAACATGGCGAGCATGATCCCGATCAGGATCGACCGAATGTCGGCATGAGAAAGCGGTGCCTGCGTCGGCGGCGTCTCGACCCGCTTGTCCATCGGTACCTGTCGTCCTGTGCCTGGGGAATATCTGAGGTTAGGAGCCCTCCCCGCCATGCGCCAGAGTCAGGAACGCAACGCCGCCGCGAAGTGAGCGCAGCCCGGCATTGGCGCAGGCGATGAAGTGCGGCTAGCATCGCCTTACTTGCTGCGAGGGCCCATGCGCGCGCATTTGCTCTTTGTCCTGCTGCCGATGCTGCCGACGACGGCCAAGGCGCTCGAGCTCACGGGCCGCTACGGCTATGTCGGCGAATGGGCGCTGTCGGCGCAGCTCACCGCAACGGAAGCGAACGGCCCCAGGCGCAATCGCGATTTCGCAGGACCGGTCAGCCTGAAGCATCTGGCCCTGTGCGGGCCGGGCGAGGTCGCGGAGAAATCCGGCACACTCAGCCTGCGCCGCGATGGCCAGCGCTATGCGGCGATGCTGACGATCGGCGAAGACCGCTGTGCGGTCTCCGGCACCTTGTCGGAAGACGGCGTCGCCTTCGCCGATTGCGGCAAGTCCGGGAAGATCCCGCTCAGGCTCTGGCTGAAATGATCGACCTGCGCTGTCTGATTGCTCTCGCGGCAGCTTTCGCCTGCGGCTCCGCCCTGGCCGATACACGGCCTTCGCTATGCCGATCCAGCGAGATGGCGATCTTCTCCTGTGCGACCGGCGGCAAGATCGCCTCGCTCTGCGCCTCCGCCGACCTCGGGCCGAGCCAGGGCAGCCTGGCCTATCGCTTCGGCCGCAAGGGCGCGATCGAGCTGAAGCATCCGGAGGCGCGCGCACTACCGGACCAGGCCTTCAGCACGGCAGTCATCGGCGATGCCGGCTTCGCCGGCGACATCGTCCGCTTCTCACGCGGCGAAACCCGCTACACGCTCTACTCGATCATCGTGAAGGGGCAGGGCGAGCGCGACGGCATTCTCGTTTCCAGAGGCGGCCGCCGGCTCGCCGAACTGAAGTGCGAGGATTCTGCGCTCGGCGCCGATGCCTGGAAACTGCTCTACCGCGCCAAGCTGCCCAAGGCGGAGCCGGCCTCGCTCGACTAGCGCTGTTTCTCCGAGGCAGGCACCTTCAGGATGATCGCCTCGTCCGCGCCGATCGGGCGGCCATCCTCGGTCTGCACGGTCAGGGTAACCTTGCGGCCGCTGTCGCGCTCGATCAGCGAGGAGTGCAGCTCGCCCGGCCCGAACAGGTGCTGCTCGCCCCATTGGCGAAGCGCCACCATCACCGGGAAAAGGTCGCGCCCCTTGGCCGTCAGCCGGTATTCCCGGCGTGCCCCGCCGCCGGCCGCCGGGACGGCTTCGAGAATGCCGCGCGCGGTCAGCGTGCGCAGCCGCTCGGAGAGGATGTTGCGGGCAATGCCGAGGCTCGTCTGGAACTCGCTGAAGCGGGTCATGCCGTCGAAGGCGTCGCGCACAATCAGCAGCGACCACCAGTCGCCGATCGCATCGAGCGCCCGGGCGCTCGGGCAATAGTCGCTAACCAGGCTGCGGCGCTTCACCATGACTGCTGTGGTCCCCCTCAAGGCTCCGTGATCGACCAATAGGTTGCAAGATAAAACTCACACAGCTACACCGCAATCAGTTTCATTATGAAACTCATTTTCCGGAGATTTGTCCATGCGACTGGACCCTGAGGCGGCGCCCGCCGGCGCCGCGAGCGCTGACTCACGCCCAGCGCCTACCCCGCCGGCAGCGCGGCTTTCAGCCGGCATGATCCTGCTCTTTGCCGTGGCGAGCGGGCTCGCCGTCGCCAACGCCTATTTCGCCCATCCGCTGCTCGACATCATCGCCAATGACCTCGGTCTCTCGCGGGCGACGGTCGGCCTGGTCGTGGGCGCGACCCAGATCGGCTACGGGCTCGGGCTGATCCTGCTGGTGCCGCTCGGCGACCTCGTCGATCGCCGCAAGCTGGTCGTGCTGCAATCGCTGCTTTCGGTCACGGCGCTGATCTGCGTCGCCGTCTCGGTATCCGGCGCGGTGCTGCTGGCGGCGATGGCGGCGATGGGCTTCCTCGCCGTCGTAACGCAGGCCTTCGTCGCCTATGCCGCGAGCCTCGCAAGGCCGGAAGAGCGCGGCCAGGTCGTTGGCTCCGTCACCAGCGGGATCGTGCTCGGCATCCTGCTCGCCCGCGCCATTGCCGGCGCGATGGCCGATCTCTCGGGCTGGCGAGCGGTCTATCTGCTCTCGGCGGCAGCGACGCTGATCATCGCCTCGATCCTGTTCTGGAACTTGCCGGCCGAGCGCAAGCCACCGGCACGGCTCTCCTATGCGCGACTGATCGGCTCGCTTGTCACCCTGTTCCGCGACGAGAAGGTGCTGCGGATCCGGGCAGTGATCGCGATGCTGATCTTCGCCGACGTTACCACGCTCCTGACGCCGCTGGTGCTGCCGCTGGCCGCTCCGCCCTTCTCGTTGTCGCATACGGCGATCGGCCTGTTCGGCCTCGCCGGGGCGGCGGGCGCGCTCGGCGCGATGCGGGCCGGCGCCTGGACCGACCGTGGCCACGGCCAGCGCCTCACCGGGATCGCACTGGCGCTGATGCTGTTCGCCTGGCTGCCGATCGGCTTGCTGCCGCAGTCGATCCTCTTCCTGGTCGCCGGCGTGCTGATCCTCGATTTCGGCCTGCAGGCGGTGCATGTCACCAACCAGGCGATGATCTACCGGGCTCGGCCGGAGGCGCAGAGCCGGCTGACCGCCGGATACATGGTGTTCTATTCGATCGGCAGCGCGCTGGGCTCGTCGAGCTCGACGCTGGTCTATGCACAGGCCGGCTGGACTGGCGTCAGCCTGCTCGGCGCGGCGATCGCTACGGCCGCGCTGGTGTTCTGGGCCGCGACGCTGAAGGCCATGCCGATTGAGGCGACGCGAGCCGTGACGACGAAGCCTGCCGCCTGAAACGATCAGGGCCGCTGCCTTGCGGCAAACGCTCTGACGCCCCCTCACCGAAGACTGGTCACTTCAGCTTGGCGGCGATCGCCTTTCAAATCGATGAGGAGGGCAGGCGCGTAATGGCCGACGCCGTCTGTGAGCGCCCGCTTGACCAGAAGCAGCCTGTTGCCACCATCGAGTGCAAGCGTGCGCAGGTTCGATCCGACCGCCTGCTGCGCCTCCTCCGCGACAACAGCGACGTCGGCCGCATGAGCAGCGAGCGCGGCGGACTCAAGGCGAGATCGACAACATCGATGCCGACAATGCGCGGATAGAAACGGATGATGCTGGCCGCCACCTGCTCGACCGTCGCGACACGGGCGGGCTTGGCCGCCTGCACCAGCGCCGATAGGCTGGTCAGATGCGCGTCGTGGTGATCGACCCCCTGCGAGATCAGGCGATGCGGGGTCCGCCCAGCTTCCTCCAGCGCGGCCGCGTCATGGCTGTGCCGGTTCAGCGAATAGGCGGCGCAGGCGAGCCCGAATGCGACAAGGTCCGCTACGAGGATGGCGGCGCGGCGCGACCTCCTCAGCATCTGCGTGTCGTTCTCTGCCGGAACCTGCCGCCGAGACCAGCCGGTTTCGCGCCGCCATACAGCGGCTGGTCGCCGGAGATTAGCCTTCGGCCAACGCTGCTATCGGCGCATCGAGCGACAGGACGATGCCATCAGGCGCGAAATCGAGCTTCGCAGTGCCGCCGAGATAGTTGCCGAGCACCTTCTCGATCATTTGCGAGCCGAAGCCGCGCCGCTGCGGCGCCGTCACATGTGGCCCGCCGCTCTCCTGCCAGCGGAAGTGGAATTCACCGTCCTGGTTGCTCCAGGAGACGTCGACATGACCGCCATCCACGGAAAGCGCTCCGTATTTCACGGCGTTGGTACCGAGTTCGTGCAAAGCGAGCGCCATGGCCAGCGCACATTTCGAGGACAGCGTCACCGAGGGGCCGTCCGCGTCGATGCGCTCGCCGGAGCGATGCGGCGACAGCACGACCTCGACAAGCTGCTTGAGCTCGGCGCCGTGACGACTCGCCATCATCAGCACGTCCTGCGCCGCCGCCAGCGCCTGCAAGCGGTCGGAGAGGCGCCGTTTGACAATATCGAGCGGCTCTTCCGCGCCGCGCAGCGACTGGTTGACGATCCCCGAGACCATGGCAAGCAGGTTCTTGATCCGGTGGTTCAACTCACCCGCCAGCAGGCGATAGCGCTCCTCGCCGGCATGCATCTGGGTGATGTCGCGCGAAACCGAGAGAATCGCCTCCGGCTTGCCGTCCGACGCGATGATCGGTGTGACCTGGACATCCCAATAGCGCGGATTGCCGGCGGCGGTATTGGCCGGACCCTGGAAGCGATAGCTGTGACCGGCCCGGGCCGCATCAAGGGCAGCCTCCGCTTCTGCCTTGCTCGCGCCCTCCCAGAACTGCATCCACGGACAGCCGCGGATCGCCTCGAAATCTTGCACCTCCATCACACGCTGACCGCCTTCGCTCATGAATTCGAGCGTGCCGTCGAGACCGATCACCTTGATGCAGTCATCCGATGCGGCCAGCACGGCACGCAGGAAGCGGGCATCCTTGTCGAGCTGTGTTGGCAAAGGCGGGGCCTTCGAGTCGGGGGTGAAGACGAGACAGTTCGACCGCTAGCGCAGTGTCTGTCAAACATGCATGTCTTTTGACATGCCTTGCCATCATGGCGGCACGGCCCAGTGCCGCCGGTGCTTAGCCGCCGAACAGCCTGAGGTTGACGCTGCCGGTCGGCGCGGTCAGCTTGGCGCCACGTCACGAGGAGCCGGATATGGAGAGCATCACGCCACGCCAACGCGAGATCGTGGCGCTGGCAAGGGCGCAAGGACGGGTCAATGTCGAGGAATTGGCGGCGCGCTACGAGGTCAGCGCCCAGACCATCCGCAAGGACCTGAACCAGCTCTGCGATCAGCGCATCATGTCGCGGGTGCATGGCGGAGCTGTGGTGGCGTCCGGCGTTGAGAACCTCGCCTATGAGGCACGCCGCTTCATCGCCCGCGACGAGAAGGCGGCGATCGGCCGGGCCGCGGCAGCGCTGATCCCGAACGACGCCTCGCTCTTCATCAATATCGGGACCACCACGGAAGAGGTGGCGCGCGCGCTGTCGGACCATCACGGCCTGCTCGTCATCACCAACAACCTGCATGTCGCGACGCTGCTTTACCCACACCAGAACATCGAGGTGATCGTCGCTGGCGGGCCGGTCCGGCGCTCGGATGGTGGCGTGATCGGCGCCGCCGCCGTCGATCTGATCCGTCAGTTCAAGGTCGACTATGCGGTGATCGGCACCTCCGCCATCGACGAGGACGGGGCGCTGCTCGACTTCGACTATCGCGAGGTCCGCGTCTCCCAAGCGATCATCGAGAACGCCCGGCAGTGCCTGCTCGTCGCCGACAGCACCAAGTTCGAGCGTTCCGCTCCGGTTCGCATCGGCCATCTGCGCGATATCGACGTCTTCGTCACCGACCGCCTCGATCCACCGCCGCTGCGCGAGCTCTGCCGCAGCGAGGGCATCAAGCTGGTCGAAACCGAAACGCTGATCAGGCATGCTGCATACAGCCAAAGCGAAACCTGATATTTTCGCTTTGGCTTTCGTTTTGCCGTTGCGCGCAAAAAAATCACGCTCTACCGTGCGTTGAAAGGGAGCTCTCAGGAGCGCCTGCGGGAGGAAGCGTGTGACGGCTCCGGTGTTCGACATCGCCATCATCGGCGGCGGCGTGAACGGCTGCGGCATTGCGCGCGATGCCGCCGGGCGCGGAGCCTCGGTCGTGCTGTTCGAGCAGGGCGATCTTGCCAGCGCAACCTCCTCGGCCTCGACCAAGTTGATCCATGGCGGGCTGCGCTATCTCGAGCACTATGAATTCCGGCTGGTGCGCGAGGCGCTGACCGAGCGCGAGGTGATGTGGCGCGCCGCGCCGCACATCATCCGCCCCCTACGCTTCGTGCTGCCGCATCATGCGGGCCTGCGGCCCTGGTGGATGCTGCGGCTCGGCCTCTTCCTCTACGACCATCTCGGCGGCCGCCAGCTGCTGCCGGCGACGCGCTCGCTCGATCTCAAGCGCGACGCCGCCGGCGAGCCGCTGCAGCCGCGCTTCGACCGCGCCTTCGAATACTCCGATTGCTGGGTCGAGGATGCCCGCCTCGTCGCGCTCAACGCCCGCGACGCGGCCGAGCACGGCGCCAGGATCCTGCCGCGCACCAAGGTGATCGGCGCCCGCCGCCAGGGCGAGCTCTGGGTGGTGTCGACGGAAGCAGCAGACGGAACACGAGCCGAGACCAGCGCCCGCGCGCTCGTCAACGCCGGCGGCCCCTGGGTCGCCGATGTGCTGAACGGCATCGTCGCCAGCAATCGTCCGGCCTCGGTGCGCCTGGTCCAGGGCAGCCATATCGTCGTGCCGCGCCTGTTCGAGCATGACCGTTGCTACATCTTCCAGAACGCCGACGGCCGCATCATCTTCGCCATCCCCTATGAGGACGACCTGACCCTGATCGGCACCACCGACAAGGATTATGACGGTGACCCGGCCAAGGTCGCCGCCAGCGAGGACGAGATCACCTATCTCTGCGCCGCGGCGAGCGAGTATTTCCGCAAGCCGATCGAGCGCGAGGACGTTGTCTGGACCTATTCTGGCGTGCGCCCGCTCTATGATGACGGCGCCAGCAAGGCCCAGGAGGCGACGCGCGACTATGTGCTGACGCTGGACGAGCCGGCCGGTTCGGCGCCGCTACTCTCGGTCTTCGGTGGCAAGATCACCACGGCACGCCGGCTGGCGGAAGCAGCGGTCGAGAAGCTGTCCGCCGCCGTGCCGGCCCTGCGCGCGCCATCCTGGACCGCCACAGCGCACCTGCCTGGCGGCGATTTCCCGGTCGAGGGCTTCGACGGGTTGCTCGAGCGCATCTGCGCCACCCGTCCCTGGCTCGAGCGCAAGCTGGCGCGCCGGCTCGCCCGCGCCTACGGCACCCGCGCCGAGACCCTGCTCGAAGGCGCCAAGGCGATGGCCGATCTCGGCCGCGTCTTCGGCGCCGACCTGACCGAGCGCGAAGTCGCCTGGCTGATGAGCCAGGAATGGGCTGTCAGCGCCGAGGACGTTTTGTTCCGGCGCAGCAAGCTCGGCCTGCGCTTCTCGCCCGAGCAGCGCCGGGCGCTCGACGATTATATGGCCGCGAAGGCTGCGCCACCCGCTTCCGCCCGGATGGAGGCGCGCGGATGAGCCTGACGCTGGACAGTATCGACCTGACGCGCGGCGCCCAGACCCTGCTCAGCGACATCTCGCTGACGCTGGAGAGAGGCTCGCTCAACGTCCTGCTCGGCGCGACGCTTGCCGGCAAGACCTCGCTGATGCGGTTGATGGCCGGGCTCGATGCGCCCAGCAGCGGCAAGGTGCTGATCGAGGGCCGCGACGTCACCGGGCTGCCGGTGCAGAAGCGCAATGTCGCGATGGTCTACCAGCAGTTCATCAACTACCCGGCGCTGTCGGTCTACGAGAACATCGCCTCGCCCCTGCGCGTCGCCGGCCTGCCGGCGAGCGAGATCGAGACGCGGGTGAAAAGCGCCGCGGCGCTGCTGCAGCTCGAGCCCTATCTGCAGCGCAAGCCGCTCGAACTCTCCGGCGGCCAGCAGCAGCGCACCGCGATAGCCCGCGCGCTGGTGAAGCGCGCCGAACTGGTGCTGCTCGACGAGCCGCTCGCCAATCTCGACTATAAGCTCCGCGAGGAGCTGCGCGAGGAATTGCCGCGCATCTTCGCCGAATCCGGCGCGATCTTCGTCTATGCCACCACCGAGCCGAGCGAGGCCCTGCTGCTCGGCGGCAACACCGCGACGCTGTTCCAGGGCAAGGTCACGCAGTTCGGCCCGACCGCGCAAGTCTATCGCCAGCCTGATGACCTCGTGACCGCGCAGGTCTTCTCCGATCCGCCGCTCAACACGCTTTCCGGGACCAGGCAGGGCGGCGAGGTCAGGCTCTCGACCGGCCAGAGCATCCCGGCGAGCGGCGCCTTCGCCAGCGTGCCCGATAGCGCCTATACGATCGGCTTCCGTGCCCATCATCTTGCGCTCGACGCGCTGCCGACACCGGCGATCGAGCTCAAGGCAAACGTCTCGGTCTCCGAGATCACCGGCTCGGAATCCTATGTCCATCTCGATGTCGGCCAGCATCGCCTGGTCGCGCTGGTGCCTGGCGTGCGCCGTCTCGAGCCGGGTGCCGCCGTGACCGCCTGGCTCGATCCCGCCCGCATCTTCCTGTTCGATGCCGCCGGCAGGCTGGCGGCGGCGGCTCCGGCAAAGGCGGCGTGAGATGGCCAGGATCACGCTCGACAAGCTGGCCCATTCCTACAAGCCCGATCCGCAGGGGCCGCAGGACTATGCCTTGCGCGAGGTCGACCATGTCTGGCGCCAAGGCGGCGCCTATGCGCTGCTTGGCCCGTCCGGCTGCGGCAAGACCACGCTGCTCAACATCATCTCCGGTCTCGTCGTGCCGACGCGCGGGCGCATCCTGTTCGACGACAAGGACGTGACGAAAGCGCCGACCGAGGCGCGCAATATCGCCCAAGTCTTCCAATTCCCGGTCGTCTACGACACGATGACGGTGCGCGAGAATCTCGCCTTCCCCTTGAAGAACCGCGGCGTTCCGAAGGCGCAGATCGAGGCCCGCGTCGCCGAGATCGCCGGCCTGCTCGATCTGACCTCGGCGCTCGACCGCAAGGCGAGCCGGCTCGGCGCCGACGCCAAGCAGAAGATCTCGCTCGGGCGCGGGCTGGTGCGGCCCGACGTCGCCGCGATCCTGTTCGACGAGCCGCTGACCGTCATCGACCCGCATCTGAAATGGCAGTTGCGCTCGATGCTGAAGGAGCTGCACCGCAAGCTCGACCTCACCATGATCTATGTCACCCACGACCAGACCGAGGCGCTGACCTTCGCCGACACGGTGGTGGTGATGCATGATGGCGGGGTGGTGCAGACCGGCACGCCGGAGGAGCTGTTCCAGCATCCGGCGCACACTTTCGTCGGCCATTTCATCGGCTCGCCCGGCATGAACGTGCTGCCCTGCAAGGTCGAGGGCGCGCAAGCGAGCCTCGCCGGGCAGGAGATTGCGCTCACTCGGCACTATCCGGCGCTCGCCGGCAAGGTCGAGCTCGGCATCCGGCCGGAATATGCGACGCTCGCGCCACGCGGCGCCGGATTGCCGGTCCGGATCGCCAGGATCGACGATATCGGCCGGGCCCGCATTGCTCGCGTCGAGCTCGATGGCTTGAAACTCGCCGCAAGCGTGCCGGAAGGCACGAGCTTCGATGGAGATCAGGCGGCGCTGGCGCTGCAGGCCAGCCAGATCCACATCTACAGCGACGGCCATCTGGTGAAGGGGCAAGCGCTGCCGGGAGGCCAGCCATGAAGCCGGTCAACCAGAAGGCCTGGCTGCTCGTCCTGCCGGTGCTGCTGATCGTCGCCTTCTCGGCGGTGATCCCGCTGATGACGGTGGTGAACTACTCCGTCCAGGATTCCTTCGGCAACAACCAGTTCTTCTGGAACGGTGTCGGCTGGTTCGCCGAGCTGCTCGACCCGAAGAGCGATCTCGGCTCGCGCTTCTACGACTCGCTCTGGCGCAACCTCGCCTTCTCGGCGATCATCCTCGCCATCGAGATCCCGCTCGGCATCCTCGTCGCGCTGTCGATGCCGCGCGAGGGCTGGACCGTCTCGGCGACGCTCGTCCTGATGGCGCTGCCGCTGCTTATCCCGTGGAACGTGGTCGGCACGATCTGGCAGATCTTCGCACGCGGCGACATCGGGCTGTTCGGCGCGGCGGTGAACGGCCTCGGCATCGACTACAACTATGTCGCCAATCCGGTCGCCGCCTGGTTCACCATCATCGTGATGGACGTCTGGCACTGGACCTCGCTGGTGGCGCTGCTCTGCTATGCCGGCCTGAAATCGATCCCCGACGCCTATTACCAGGCGGCGCGCATCGACGGCGCCTCGCGCTGGGCCGTGTTCCGCACCATCCAATTGCCGAAGATGAACCGCGTGCTGCTGATCGCCGTGCTGCTGCGCTTCATGGACTCGTTCATGATCTACACCGAGCCTTTCGTCGTCACCGGCGGCGGCCCCGGCAATTCGACGACCTTCCTCTCGATCGAACTGGTCAAGCTGGCGCTGGGGCAGTTCGACCTCGGCAAGGCCGCGGCGCTCTCGATCGTCTACAACCTGATCATCCTCGCGGTGTGCTGGGTGTTCTACACGGTGATGACCACCGCCGATGCGCGGGCCGATTCGGAAGCGGGGAGGGGCTGATGCGCGGCGGCCGATTGATCCTCTCGCTCTACCTCATCGCGCTGATGTTGCCGATCTACTGGCTCGTCAACATGAGCTTCAAGACCAACACCGAGATCACCAACGCGCTGACGCTCTGGCCGCATCGCTTCACGATCGACAATTATGTCAAGATCTTCACCGATCCGAGCTGGTATTCCGGCTACATCAACTCGCTGCAATATGTGGCGCTGAACACCTTGCTCTCGCTCGCCTTCGCGCTGCCGGCGGCCTATGCCTTCTCGCGCTACCGCTTCCTCGGCGACAAGCACCTGTTCTTCTGGCTCCTCTCGAACCGGATGGCGCCGCCGGCGGTGTTCGCGCTGCCCTTCTTCAACCTCTATTCCGCGATCGGCCTGTTCGACACCCCGCTGGCGGTGGCGCTGGCCCACTGCCTGTTCAACGTACCGCTGGCGGTCTGGATCCTCGAAGGCTTCATGTCCGGCGTGCCGCGCGAGATCGACGAGACCGCAGCGATCGACGGCTACTCGTTCCCGCGCTTCTTCACGAAGATATTCATGCCGCTGATCGCATCCGGCATCGGCGTCGCCGCCTTCTTCTGCTTCATGTTCTCCTGGGTCGAGCTCCTGCTGGCGCGCACGCTGACCAGCGTCAGCGCCAAGCCGATCGCCGCGACCATGACCAGAACCGTCTCGGCCGCCGGCATGGACTGGGGCGTGCTCGCGGCGGCGGGCGTGCTGACGCTGATCCCCGGCGCGCTCGTGATCTGGTTCGTCCGCAACTACATCGCCAAGGGCTTCGCCCTGGGGAGGGTGTGATGACGGACAAAACCTTGAGCATCGCCGAAGTGAGGGAATGGACGAGTACCGTTTTCGACGCTCTCGAACGGCAGGGTATGGGCAAGATCGTTCTGGAGCACAATGAGCATTGGGGTGTGTTTTTCGAGGATGCGTTAAATCTCGCCCAGCAACCTGAACTCATCGTCGGGTCGCTTGCCGATGACATAGGCGATCTGCGGCGCGAGATGCTCGCGTATAGATCCGAAGATCATGGGATGATCATATCTCACGCCTGCCACCATCTCATCGGTATCATGAAGTATCTCGCATTCACGGCAGGCGGTGCGACTGCCAATGCCTCTGACGTTGATGCTGGGGGGACTTCCCATGCCTGAACTCGCCTGGATGGCCTGGACCTGGCAGACCGGCGTCTTCTTCGCCGGCATCGCCAGCCTGCTCCTGATCCTGACGCTGCTCGCGATCTTCCGGCCCGAGACCGAACGGGTCGGCGTGCTCGGCATCGCCACCACCCGCGGCGACCGGCTCTTCATATCGCTGCTCGGCAGCGCCTTCATTCACCTGGCCTGGCTCGGCATCGTCGGCCAGCCGCTGTGGTGGGCTTCCGGCCTCGCACTCCTCTATGCCGTGGCGGTGTTCCGCTTCGTCTGAGGAGGCAAGCCCAAGAACAAGAAACGACCGAACCCGGAGAACGGGCGGCACATCCTAGGGAACATCGGAGGACAACGATGACGACGCTCAAGACACACCTCTCCTGCCTCGCCGGCGCCAGCCTGTTCGCGCTGACGCTCGCCGCCGGGCCGGCCCTCGCCGGCCCCGAAGAGGCGCGCAAATGGATCGACAGCGAGTTCCAGCCCTCGACGCTCTCCAAGGACGAGCAGATGAAGGAGATGGAATGGTTCATCAATGCCGCGAAGCCCTTCGCCGGCATGGAGATCAACATCGTCTCGGAGACGATCACCACGCATGAATACGAGGCCAAGACCCTGGCCAAGGCCTTCAGCGAGATCACCGGCATCAAGCTGACGCACGACCTGATCCAGGAAGGCGACGTGGTCGAGAAGATCCAGACGCAGATGCAGTCCGGCAAGAACATCTATGATGGCTGGATCAACGATTCCGACCTGATCGGCACGCATTTCCGCTACAAGCAGGCGACCAACCTGACCGACTGGATGGCCGGCCCAGGCAAGGACGTCACCAACCCGAACCTCGATATCGACGACTTCATCGGCAAGTCCTTCGGCACCGGGCCGGACGGCAAGCTCTACCAGCTGCCGGTGCAGCAGTTCGCGAACCTCTACTGGTTCCGCTACGACTGGTTCCAGCGCGCCGATCTCAAGGAGAAGTTCAAGGCCAAATACGGCTATGATCTCGGCGTGCCCGTGAACTGGTCGGCCTATGAGGACATCGCCGAGTTCTTCACCAACGACGTCAAGGAAATCGACGGCACCAAGGTCTTCGGCCATATGGACTATGGCAAGAAGGACCCGTCGCTCGGCTGGCGCTTCACCGACGCCTGGCTGTCCATGGCCGGCAACGGCGACAAGGGCATCCCGAATGGCCTGCCGGTCGACGAATGGGGCATCCGCATGGAGGGCTGCCGCCCGGTCGGCTCCGCGGTCGAGCGCGGCGGCGACACCAATGGCCCGGCTGCGGTCTACTCGATCACCAAATATGTCGACTGGCTGAAGAAATACGCCCCGCCGCAGGCGCAGGGCATGACCTTCGGCGAATCCGGCCCGGTGCCGGCGCAGGGCTCCATCGCCCAGCAGATCTTCTGGTACACCGCCTTCACCGCCGACATGGTCAAGCCCGGCCTGCCGGTGATGAGCGCCGACGGCAAGCCGAAATGGCGGATGGCGCCCTCGCCCAAGGGCGCCTACTGGAAGGACGGCATGAAGCTCGGCTACCAGGATGCCGGCTCGGCGACCCTGCTGAACTCCACCCCGGTCGAGCGCCGCAAGGCGGCCTGGCTCTACCTCCAGTTCATCGTCTCCAAGACGGTCAGCCTGAAGAAGAGCCATGTCGGCCTGACCTTCATCCGCGAGAGCGACATCTGGGACAAGAGCTTCACCGAGCGCGCCCCGCAGCTCGGCGGGCTGATCGAGTTCTACCGCTCGCCGGCGCGCGTGCAGTGGACCCCGACCGGCAACAACGTCCCGGACTATCCGCGCCTCGCCCAGCTCTGGTGGCAGAACATCGGCGACGCCTCCTCCGGCGCCAAGACCCCGCAGGCGGCGATGGATGCGCTGGCCGCAGCGCAGGACTCGGTGATGGAGCGCCTGGAACGCTCCGGCGTGCAAGGCGATTGCGGGCCGAAGCTCAACCCGCGCACCACGGCGGAAGAGTGGTTCGCCAAGGCCGAGAAGGCCGGCACGCTGGCGCCGCAGCGCAAGCTCGCCAATGAGAAGCCGAAGGGCGAGACGATCGACTACGACACGCTGATCAAGAGCTGGCCAGCGTCTCCCCCCAAGCGCGGCTGAGCCCCCTCCTCCCGGCTCAACAGCGCGAAAGGGGCGCGGCAGCAATGCCGCGCCCCCGATTATTGAACCTCTATCGCTCGGCCAGCGGTTATGACTGCGTCGTGCTCTCTTCCATCCACATCACCTCCCAGACATGGCCGTCGAGGTCCTGGAAGCCGTGGGCGTACATGAAGCCGTAATCCTTCGGCTCGCTGAAGGTCGTGCCGCCGGCGGCCAGCGCGGCCGAGACGATCTCGTCGACCGCCTCGCGGCTGTCGCGCGACAGAGCGGTCAGGACTTCCAGCGACTGGCTGGTATCGGCGATCGGCTTCGGCGAGAAGCTCGCGAACTTCTCATGGGTCAGCAGCATCGCGAAGATCGTGTCGCTGATCACCATGCAGGCGGCGGTGTCGTCGGTGAATTGCGGGTTGAAGGAGAAGCCGAGCGCCTCGAAGAAGGCCATCGATTTCTTGAGATCCTTCACCGGCAGGTTGACGAAGATCATCTGGGGCATTGCGGCTCCTTGGGTCGGCATTGCTCTTGTGGATGCACGGCCAGTGGGCCGGGGCGATGTGGCGCGGCTATGACACGGCCTGAAGCGCCTGCCTGAGCCTGGCGGGTTCGAAGTCGCCGAGACGGGCGTCGACCTCGTCATGCGTGCGCTGCCAGATCGGCATGGCCTTTGCCAGCAAGGCAATTCCCTCCGGCGTAATTGCCAGAAGCCGGCTGCGGCGGTCCTTCTCGCCGGCGGTCACGACGACGAGGCCGCGGCGCTCGAGCGGCTTCAGCGCGGCGGTCAGCGTCGTCCGGTCCATGCCGAGCAGGCTGGCGACCGGGCCGAGCGGCGGCGGCTCCGGCCGGTTCAGCGACATCAGGAGGGAGAATTGCTGATTGGTCAGATCGACCGGGCGCAGGGCCTCGTCGAACAATCGCGCCAGCGCGCGCGCCGCACGCTGGACATGCAGACACAGGCAATGGTCGCGCACATGCAATGTCGTGGCGAAAGGGACGAGAGATCCCTGAGGGGCTTCAGGTGATTTTGACATCGTTCAGATATGTTGATATCAACGCAACCAATCTAGGCTGGGTGGCTGGGTGCTGCAAGGAGACGGTGATGGAGCATCAGGTTGTTTCCCGTTCGCAATGGCTGGATGCGCGCAAGGCCCTGCTCGCTCGTGAGAAGGAGTTCACCCGGCTGCGCGACGAGATCAATGCCGAGCGGCTCGCCCTGCCCTGGGTCAAGGTCGACAAAACTTACGCCTTCGATACGCCCGCGGGCAGGAAGACGCTGGCCGAATTGTTCGATGGCCGCTGCCAGCTCGTCGTCTACCATTTCATGTTCGGGCCGGATTGGGAGGCGGGCTGCCCCGGCTGCTCCTTCATGGCCGACCATTTCGACGGCACGCTGGCGCATCTCAACAACCACGACGTCACACTAGTGATGGTCTCCCGCGCGCCGCTCGCCAGGATCGAGGCCTACAAGGCGCGGATGGGCTGGAGCGTGCCCTGGGTTTCGTCCTTCGGCAGCGAGTTCAATTTCGACTACCATGTCTCCTTCACCAAGGAGGAGCTTGGCCAGGGCGGGGTGACGTACAACTTCACCCGGACGCCGTCGGAGCAGGCCTGCGACGAACTGCCCGGCCTCAGTTCCTTCATTCGCGATGAAACCGGCGAGGTCTTCCACACCTATTCGGGCTATGCCCGCGGCGGCGAGGAGATGCTGGCGACACTGATGATCCTCGATCGGGCGCCGAAGGGCCGCAACGAGACCTCGACGCTGAGCTTCGTCAAGCGCCACGACGAATATGAGGATCAGCCGAAGGCTCACGCCTGCTGCGCCGCCTGACGGCGCAGCGAGCCAGACCACGCGCATAGGGTCGGTGGGATGCCCGCTCCCGAGAGGGACCGGGCTTGGGGCGCGTGTTTTTCACGACCGGAGCTTAAGGCCGACCGCAGACCACTCAGGTGGTGCGGCCGACCTCGCGCGCGACGTCCGAGAAGGGCCGCATCCCGCTGTCCGAGCGCGTCGCGATCGACAGGAAACGGGCGGCGAACGCGAGCGAGTCGCGCTGGCTCGGGCTGAGCTGGTCGCAGCGCTGACGATCACCGAGCCCGGTCTGCTCGGCCTTGGCCAGCGCGGCCTTGAGCTGGGTGTCGCTCAAGGCGCCGGACGCCACCAGCGAGCGCAGCACGGCGGTGAAGGCCAGCAGCATGCCTTCAAGCTGGAGATTGGCAACGTTCATCTCGTCCTCCCGACGCTTTCGATCGGGCGGTCGGACGGCCACCGGACAAGCCTGCGCCGGGGGCCGTTCGTCGGCGCCCTGCGCATCTTGGCATGGCAGGTCGGCGAGGGCGACCCGCCTGTGGTCAGGCCGCCTGCGGCTGCTCGGCCGGCGGCAGATAGGCGCCCTGGAAGGTCGTCATCACATGCGCGACCATCTCGCGGGCGATGTGGAGCTGGTCGTCCTCGAAGGCGAGGGCGCGCGGGGAGTTGAGTACGATCTCGTAGCTCGGGAAGTAGTCGACATAGTCGAAGCGGCGGAACAATTCCTCGGCCACGGCGCGCAGCAGCGACTTCGAGGCGCTGTTGGCGACGATCACGTCGGCATCCTTGAAGGTCGCGCCGAACGGCACCGGCGAGACGGTGACGACGAAGCGCATCTCCGGATTGCAGTGCTCGCGGATCAGCCCGATGATGTCGAGCATGTCGGCCAAAGTCGCGTCATAGCCGTAATCGACGAAGCGGAAACGCTCCGGCATGCGCTGCAGCCAGCTCGGCCCGGGATGGGCGTTCATGGCGATCCCGGTCTGCGCATCGAGCCAGGTCTCGGTCAGCCCGAGCGTGAAGAAGCAGATACGCGCCTGCTTGATCGTTGCCGTCGCCTCGCTGAGGCGCTTGCGGTTGGCGAAGGCGGTGTCGCGGTCGAGCAGCCTGAGACCGCTGGCGTGCGGATCGAACCATTGCCCGGGCGCGAGCTCGATCAGCCCGTCATTGGGATAGCTCTCGCCGCGCAGCACGCGCTTGAGCTCATGCGTCATCGAGCGGACGGAGTACTTGTTGAGCGCGCCGCGGGAAAGCTGGCCGCGATCGGCGCCGCCGCCGCGGCCCGTCGCCTCGTCCCAGCTCTCGAAATGCTCGGCCGGCACGCCATGGCCACGCAGCAGCAACGGCAGGCCACGCATCATCAGGATGTTCTCGACCTCGCGCGCGAAGCAGGAGCCCATGGTGAAGATCGGCCAGGTCGGGTCGATCTTGAATTTCGGCTTATGCTGGACGGCAAGATAATTGCCGGTGGTCAGGCGCTCCTTGGCCATCTTCTCGGGCTTGCCCGAAATCCAGCCGCGCACCGGATTGCCGCGCATGATGGTAAGGGCCGTGCCTGCATCGTATTCGATCTTCATCGATCGTCTCCTGGTTCGTGCAAACCTCTCGGGCTCGACACTGCGGACCTCGGAAAGTCGCTTAGCTCGCCGGGCGGTTGCTGATGGCCCGGTGACCTCCGGGCGTTTTCCTCCAATCGGCGCGGTCGTCGCCGCGCCGGACCTGACCTCACATGCGATGCGGGATGCCGTTGCGGTCGAGGAAGCCGCGCATCCGGTCGTAGGAGGCGGCATAGCTCTTCGCGAGAGTGTTCAGCGCCGCCTCCTGGTAGACGGCGCGCCAGCCGCCCTCGGCCAGCGCCGCTTCCGGCACGACCGGGATCTTCAGCGTCTCCGCCAGTTCCTGGCTGCGCGTGTCATAGGCGACGAGCACGCCGGGCACGCCGTGCGCGACGGCCGGCAGCACGCCATGGACGCGGTAGCCGACGGCAAGGTCGATCGAACGAGCGAACTCGTCATAGCGCTCGACGTCGAAGAAGGAGAACAGCTGCTTCTCGTAGATGCGCCGCATGGCGGTGTCGTCCGGGCCGTCCCACCACTTGGTCTTGACGAACTCCGCGACGGCCTTCTCCTTGGCGGCGCCGTCGCGCAGGAAGAAGGCCTTCTCCTCCTGCTCGCCATGCGAGGACATCACCATCTCGCTTTGGCTATCGACCTTGAGCAGCGCGGCTTTCTGGTTGCGCAGATAGGCTTCGGGATCGGCGGTGTAGCTCTTGTCGGCCTCGCGCCGCAGGCTGAAGGCGACCTTGCGGATCTCGCGCTGATCGGGGATGCGGATCTGGAGGTCGCGGTTACGAGTGCGGAAGATCGAGGGGCAGCCGACGACCTCGACATTCTTGATGCCGTTCTGGCGCAGCGTCTCGGCGCTGAAGGCGCCGCGCACGCCGATCGAGGCGCAGCGCTCGGCGACGATCGACCAGAAGCGCCTGGAAGGCTCCGGCAGCTCGATCCTGCGGTTCTGGCTCGCCTGCGCGCCGACGCCGATGGCGTAGACCGGCAGCTTGACCCGCTCCAGCACCTCGACGGCGCGGAACCAATCCATGTTCTCGTGGATGAAGTTCGAGCCGCGCACGAAGACGTAATCGAATTCGCTGGCATAGCGCTCGATGTCGGCCTCGGTCGGGGACATGATCTTCATCGGCTCCAGATGCGCATAGCGCAGGAGCTTCAACGTCGAATCGTAGACGATCATGTCGCCGATGTTGAAATAGTCGCTTAGCAGCTTCTCCATTGGCGCCCGGTACCAGCGCACCTTGTCGTGCTCATGGACCTCGCCGGCCGGATAGATTACCAGCGCGCGCAGTTTGGTCTCGGTCGCGATAGGGCGCAGGTTCGAGCCCGGGGCGAGCGTGCCTGTGGCGGCGTCGGCGATCGCGACCGAGTGCGGGCGCCCATTGGGCATGGCTGGCAGCGGGATCGTCAGCTCGGCGACATCGGCCTCAGCCGTAACGATCGCGCCGGGATGGATGGTGGCGTAGTCCTGCCCGTCGAGGATCAGCTTGAGCGCCGGCCAGCTCCGGTCGGGCCGGCGCCCGATGGCGACGACGACCTCGCCGGTGGTGGTGCGCAGGATCTTGATGGCGTTCTCCGCCGAGACCACCGAGCCGAGATTGAGCACGGGCGCGTTCATGGCCCCTCCTTGACGAACTGAACCTTGAGGCGGACCAGATCGCGATCGGGTCCGAGCTTGCAGTCGGCGACCTTCATCCTGGTCATGAAGAGATAGGCCTCGTCGCCGGTGGTCTCGAAATTGCGCGAGCGCGAGGCGGGATCGGCGAGGGCGCCATAGCCGTAGCGCAGCCGGTCGCTGCAGTTCTTGCTCCACATCGTCGGCTGCACCAACAGGGTCTGCAGCGGCGACCAGCGGATCAGGTCGTCGGACCAGCTATAGGCGACGCGGCCGCCGGCAATGTTCTGGCTCGGATCGGGCCCCAGATGGAGCAGCGCGAGCCATTTCCCGCTCGGCTCGTGCCGGGTCAGCGATCCCACAGTGGTCGGCAGCGGCTTCAGCGTCTGGCAGGGCCGCGCCTCACTGAGATCGTCGCGATAGGGATCGACAGCGCGGATGGTGAAGTCCTGCCCGTCATAGGCGCGCCAGGAGGTCGGGTCCTTGATGTCGGCCGAGCGGAACAGGCAGACGCCATTCTTCTGGCCCTCGCCGCCAGTCGTCATGATCAGCGCATACCAGGCGCCGTCCTTCTGGACGATGTTGGACGGATTGAAGAAGCCGCGGTGCCGGCCCTGGCCGACATCCTGGGGGAAGCCGGGAGCGGCAACCAGCGGGCGCGGCTCGTCGGTCTTGAAGCTCAGGCCGCCATCGACGGAATGAGCGGCGGTGACGACATTGTACCAGCAGCTCATCGCATCCTTGAAGCGGCAGGCGCCGGGATGCTTGTCGGCATGGTATTCGGCGTGCAACAGCGCGTCGACGCGGCGGCCATCGCCGGTCCAGGTCGCGGCGATCCAGCTCTTGTCACTGAACTGGCTGGGATCGGCGCTGCTCTTCGCCTCGAAGGAGACCGCGCAGCTCTTACGGATCGCGGTGAGGTCGCCGCCGATCAGCGGCCGGCTGCGGTAGTGGCTGGCGAAGGCGACGACCTCGCCCTTATTGTCGCGGAAGGCGCGCAAGGGCGCGTCCGGCAGGTCCCATTCCTCGCAGCGCTCGCGCGCCCAGGAGACGACTGTCTCCTCCTTCGCGTCAGGCGCGACGACGAGCCGGTAGCCCGATGCCTGCTGGCCCGGCGCCTTCGCGAAGCCGGCGACCGGAATTCCGATCGCCAGCAGGGCTGCCGGCAGGCAGGCGAGAGCGGTACGGACGCTCCTCATGCCACCTTCCTCTCCGGCTCGGGAGCCGGCGGAGCGGACGGGGCAGCGGCGGCGGGCCTGGCCATCTTGTGGTCGACCTTGTTCTCGCTGAGGAAGGCGCTCATCGCGCCATAGGTCCGGGCATAGGCCGCGTTGAAGCGGTCGAAGCGCGCCTGGTCCCAGTACTCCTCCAGCTTGAACGGCTTGTCGCCGAAGACGTCGACGCTTGGGATCTGGAAGGTCTCGGCGAACTCGACGGTGCGGCTGTCATAGGTGAAGTAGATCGAGGGCGTGCCGTTGGCGAGCGCCATCAGATTGCCGTGCAGCCGGTAGCCGAGCACGAGATCGAGCTTGCGGACGAGCTGCTCGTATTCGGCGACCACGTCCGAATAGAACATCCGGTCGCGATAGAGCCCTTCCATCTGCTCGTCGAGATACCAGGACATCGCCCAGCCGTTCTCGCGCAGCGCGGCCATGCCCTCCTGCTTCTGCTCGGGCGTGCCAAGGGCGAGCTTCTTCTCCTCGACCTCGCCCTGGGACATCAGCGTGACCTCGAAGCGGTCCGCCATCGCCTTCACCAGGTCGCGGTGGAAGGTCAGATAGCGTTTGATGTCCTTGGCGTAGTGCTTGGAGACCTCGCGGCGCAGCGTGACGCCAACCTGCTTCACGCTGTCGAGCGCTGGCAGGCGGATGGCGAGGTCCGGACGGTTGTTGCGGAAGGCAGTCGGGCAGCCGATGATCCGGGCGTTCCTGATGCCGAGCTCGTGCATCACCTCGGCGGAATAGGTGCCGCGCACGCCGACCGAGGCGGTGGAATCGGCGATCAGCTTGAGGACGGTCTTGCTGTCCTCACTGAGTTCGAGCTTGCCGCTGACCGGCGCCTGCGCGCCGATGCCGAAGGCGAGCACCGGCAATTTGAGCCGGCGCAGCACCTCGGCGGTGCGGCTCCAGTTCATGCCGGCGTGGACATAGTTCGAGCCGCGCAGGAAGACATAGTCGAACTCGGCGTTGAACCGGTCGATCTGCGCGGAGTCCATGCTGGTGATCGGCAGTTCCTCAAGCTTCTCGAAGTTGAGCAGCTTCAGCGAGGAATCGAAGACGAAGGCGTCGCCGATATTGTGGTAGTGGTTGATATGGCTCTGCAGGTCGGCGTGGCGGTACCAGCGAACATTGTCGTGGTTGTAGACCTCGCCCGACGGGCTGATCACGAGGATGCGGGCCATGGTTGCGTTCTCCCTTCTTGTCTGCGCGCAGCTGGAGCAGGATGCGAAAAAGTGGGAACCGGTTTTCGCATCAATCCTGCTTTAGCTCTTTGTTGAGAGACGGATTCAGCTTTCGGATGAACATCCGAAAGCATCCGGCTCTAGGCGATCATCGGCGCGGCGGCGCGGTTGGCCGGGTTCGGCACGCCCCGCTCGGCGATCAGGCGCTGGTAGAGCGCCATGTGCTGATTGGCGCAGTCGACATGGCTGAGCGGCTTCTTGATACCTGCGCGCAGGCGCTCCCATAGCCCGGGCTCGCTCAACGCCCGGGTCATGCAGTCGGCGAGATCTTCCGGGCTGCCGGAGCGGAAATGCAGCCCATCGACCTCGTCGGTGATCTTCTCGGCCATGCCGCCGAGATTGCTGGCGAGGATCGGCCGGCCATGGAAGAAGGCTTCCTGGATCACGACCGGCGAGTTTTCCCACCAGACCGAAGGCATCACCATCCAGTCGACCGAACGCATCAGGTTGGGCATCTCGTGGTTCTGGAAGGCGCCGCAGAAGCGCACGCGCCGCCCGGCGGCCTCGACCAGGTCGGCGAACTTCTTCTTGTAGGCCTCCGGCTGACGGTCGAGATTGCCGCCATACACGAGGAGCAGGCTGTCTTCGCCCCAGACCTCCTCCGGGATGCGGGTCACGGCGTCGATCAGCACGTCGGCACCCTTATAGGGTGTGAGCTGGCCGAAATAGGCAAAGCGCGAGCGCCGGCCGTTTTCCTGGGGCCCCGGCCGCGGCGGCGCGACCTCGGCGACGTCGATGCCGTTCTCGATCACCGAGAAGCGCTCTGCCGACAGTCCCCATTGCTGATAGCGCTCGGCGAGGAACCGGCTCGGCGAGACGAAATGGTCGGCGAGGTTGAGGACGCCCTTGATGAAGGTCTCGCGGGCGAGGAAGCGCGACGGCGAAATATCCGGGAAGCAGGCGTTGCAGTCGCTCGGCGAGGCCCGGTAGCAGAGTTTGAAGGCGCCGGTCTTCACCATCTGCCCGTGATGGTGGCAGATCGAGAGATATTCGTGGAAGGTCACCACGATCAGCGCATCCGGCAGGGTGTCGCGCACCGCGAAGATGCATTCGAGGCCGAGCCCGATGAAATGGTGGAAATGCACCACGTCGGGCTTCAGGTCGCGCAGCACGCGGACGAAATCGCGCTCGATCTCGTCGGTGGCCCGGTTCGAGAGTAGGAAGTGGTCGTACTCCTCGGCGTAGTAGAGCAGTTCGCCGCCGCGCTGCCGGAGGCTCATCAGCGCCGTGCCGGCATGGCGCGGCGTCGGCGCCCCGACCCGGGCGAGGTAGTGCGTGTCCACCTCGCTATTGGCCTGGAAGCCCTTGTGCAGGTTGTACGAGGCCACTTCGGCGCCGCCGAGCGAGAAGGAAGGGTGGCCGTGCGAGACGACGAGGATACGCATGCTCATCCTCTCATGTTGGAAATGGCCAGCGCCCAGCGCCGGTCGAAACTGGTGCGGTCGGCGAGATTGATCAGCGCGCCGACATGCGGGCGGGTCTCCCCGTCCTCGACAACATAGACCTCGACCTCCGGCACCCAGAGCGACGGCACGCCGTTCATCCGCAGCTTCAGGCAGAGATCGAGGCCCTTCTCACTGGGCGTGAAATAGCTGCGCGAGAAGCCGTCCGCCTCGAGGAAGGCGTTGCGCGACATCACGCAGCATTCGGTCGCGCCGGCCGCGACTTCCATCGGCCCGAGGCTGCCGATCGCATCCAGGGGATAGCCGACGAAGCGGTTGTAGACGCGCCGGTTCGCGCCTTCGCCTTCGAGCCAGGCGCCGGCCCAGCGGATCGAATTATCCTCGAAGAGCAGGGTCGGCGACGCCACACATTGACCGCCGCGGCCGCGATAGGCGCGCTCCAGCCGGCCGAGCCAGCCGGGCATGCGGATCTGGGCCGCGCCGGAAAGCAGCGCCACGGTCTGGAAGCGGCAAGCGCGCACGCCGGCCTCCAGCGCATCGCAGCTGTCCTCGACGCCATCGACCAGAACGAGCCTGACCTGGAGGCCGTAGAATTTCGCCAGCCGGCGCGCCTCGGCGCCGAGCCGGTCAAAGCTCTCGCCGGGCGCGGCGACGACGATCGGCAGCGGCCTGATCTCGGGATCGATCGCCAACAAAGCGAACAGGCTGGAGAGCTCGCGCTGGCGCTGGTCGAGCCCAATCACCAGGCCGAGCGCCGCATCGGCGTTGAAGCGGCCGATATCATGCGTCTCGCTCGCTTTGGGCGGCGCGATCTCGGCGGCCTGCAAAGCCGGTGCGATCTGCTTCTCGACCACGGCGGTCGCGGTCGAGGAGCGCGGATCGAGCAGGCCGAAGACCCGCTCCAGCGCGCGCCGGGCCGGGCTGCGCCCGGGCGCCAGCGGCAGGAAGGCGGGACCGTGACCCTCGACCTCGAATTCCAGATAGAGCGGCTGGCCGGGCTCCGGCAGCAGCTTCGGCGCGAAGACGATGAAGCCGTGGCTGTTGCGCCGGCTCGCCATGGCCGGGCCGAAGCGTGGATCCTCGGCGAAGGCGGCGGTGACGTCGGGCCGTGCGGCGCGCGTCCAGAGTTTGTCGACGACACAGGACTGGCTGCCGCTGCGCAGCGTGACAGTGCCGGTGAGGCGGTCCGGGTCGAAGAGCCAGCCGATCACCAGGACGCCGCTGCCCTCGACGACGGTGGCGTCGTCGATGCCGGCACGGACCGGCTGCTCCAGGAAGGAAATGGTGTCGCGCCCGTCGAAGCGCTGCGAGGCGTGCTTCAGCTTCTCGGCCGTCGCCGGCGGGGCGCTGCCGCGCTGCAGCCCGTCGCGCAGATGGCCGGGCACGGTGATCTGCTCGAGCAGGACGTGGCGGTCATAGACCTCGAGCGCCCGCCAGCCGTCATTGGCGCGGAAGAACAGCCGCTCGATCTCGCTGGGATGGCGGATTGCGCACTCTTCCAGCAGGCCGAAGAAGCCGCAGGCGCCTTCGCCGAGATCGTCGCGCTGGAAGGTCCCCGCTTCCAGCACGGCCGGCGAGAGCCCGCCATGGGCGATCAGCAGCTTGGTGCGCCCGGCGGTGAAGTTCGATGTCCAGCCCTGCAGGAAGATGCCCGCGTCGAGCGGGCCCATCACCTCGACGAAACCGCCGGGCTTGGCGACCGATTGCAGCAGCATGCCGACGGCGCGCAGGCGGCGCGGGTTCGACTTGCCGGCGAGCAGTACTTCGAGTAGCCCGTCGACGACGGTCGGGAAGGCCTGCCCGGCCTCGTCGGCCAGCGCCGCGAGGAAGGCCTGCAGCGGCATGGGCTTTGGCGCCAGGATCAATCGCAAGGGGCGGCCAGGCCGGCCGAGCAGGATCGCGCCGGAGCCGGCGCGGTCCGGCGAGGGGGCAGGTGCCAGGCAGAGGAAACCGGTGGCGTGCGCCGCGTCGGCCTGCGGCCGGCGCCAGGTCAGCGCCATCGTCTCGACCCGGTTGCGCGGATTGCCGTCAACCGCCACCGGCACCTTGCCGGGCAGCGCATCGCAGGCGCTCATCACCAGGATCGCGTTTTCGCCGAGCGGGGTCCAGGCGACGGTCGGCGCCGGGCTGATCAGGGTCCGTTCGGGGATGATGACCTCGTTCATCGCCTCACCTGCCCATCAGCATGACGGTGAGGGTGACGAAGGAGAGCACGGCCGACAGGCCCGAGAGGAAGCCGAGGACGACGGTGACCTGCCGCAGCGGCGCCTTGGCCTCCTTGCGGATCGCGACCAGCCGGTCGTCGAAGGCGCGCAAAGTCTGGTCGAAGCGCATCTGGAAGACATCGATCTCGGCGAGGCGTGAGGCAATCGCGCCATTGCCCTCGGTCTCTTCCGACTGCTTCGTCTCGGCCTCGCGCTGGCGATGCTGCGCCAGCTGCACGCCGAGCTCGCCGACCTTGTCGAGCAGCTCCTTCTGGGTCAGCTGCGAGCGCCGCTGCAGCGCGATCAACGCCTCGACCCGGTCGAAGAAGCGGGCGAGCGGCACGGCGATCGCCGCCTCCGCCGCGAGCTCCGCCGCCGGCGGCAGGCGCAGTTCGAGTTCGGCGCCGGTGCTCGGCGAGATGCCGACGATGGTCAACGCATCGCGCGCCGCCACCGTCCTGTCGTCGAGCTCCATGGCGAAGGCGTGCCGGCCGTCGCCGATGCCGTTCCGGCGCAGGTCGATACGGCCCTGGTCTGCGACGACTTCCTGCACCTTGAGCCCGTTGCGCATCAGGCGCACGGTCAGCCGCTCCTCCGGCCGGGCCTCGTCCCAGATCCAGCCATGCAGCCGGTTGCCGTCGAGCGCATCGACGCGCCCGTTGAGCTTTGCCGGGGTCTCGCTCGCGTCGCTCACGGTACCGTCCGGACTGTGCATCGTCGTCATGCTGGTCATGCCGCCTCCGCCAGTTTGAGTTGATCGAACAGGGCAAGATGCGCCTGCGCGCAGTCGTCCATGCCGGGTTGCGGCGCGATGCCGTCGACGAGACGGTGCCAGAGCCCGTCCTCGCTCGCGGCGCGCCGCAGCACCTGCGCGAGATGGCGGGGATCGCCGGGGCGGACGTGCAGGCCGTCGACGCCGTCGCTCACCATCTCGGCCATGCCGCCGATATTGCTGGCGATCACAGGCCGCAGGTGCTGGAAGGCTTCCTGGATGACGAGGGGGGCGTTCTCGTACCAGATCGAGGGCATCACCACCCAATCGACCTCGGCCATCAGCGTCGGGATCTCGTCGCGGCGATAGGGGCCGCAATGCGTCACCTCGGCGCCGGCTTCTGCCAAAGCCTTGTCGAGCGCGGTGGTGAAGGCCTCGCTCTGGAATGGCGCACCGCCATGGATGCGCAGCTCGAACGCCTCGGCGCCCTGCTCACGCATGAGCTTGGCGGCCTGCAGCAGTGGCAGCACGCCCTTCCACGGGTTGAGGTTGCCGAAATAGCCGAACCGATTGCGGGGGCCATGGGTGTACCGGTGCGGCACCGGCATCTGCGCCGGCCTGGCATTGGCGATCACGTCGATCTTCTCGGCCGGCAGGCCCCAGTCGACATAAAGCTGGCGCAGGAACCGGCTCGGCGCGACGAAGCGGTCGACAGCGGCAAGATGGGTCTTCAGGAAGCGCTCGCGCAGCAGGAAACGATCGGGCCCGATCTCCGAGAAGCAGCCATGGCATTTTGCCGGCGAGGCACCGGTGCAGCGCTGCCTGTCGCCGGTGCGCACCATCAGCCCGTCATGGTGGCAGATCGAATAATAGTCGTGCAGCGTCATCACGATCGTGGCCTGCGGCAGCAGCCGCCGCGCCAGCGCCAGGAACTCGGCGCCGATCAGCACGAGATGGTGGATGTGGATCACATCCGGCCGGAACTCGGTCAGCAGCGAGCCGAGATCCTGCAAGGTGCCGTAATGGTCGATCTGGCTGAGATGGAAGCGGTCGAAATGGCCGCTCCACAGCAGGAGGTCGCCATCCGTTCCGGTCGCCTGGAAGGCGGTGCCGGGATGCGGCCGGCGGTGGATCGCATTGGTCGCGCCGAGGAAGAGCACCTCGCAACGCTCGCCGCGATAGGCGCTCGCCAGATCATGCGCGAAGATCTCGGTGCCGCCCGGGTGCAGGTCCGGGTGGTTATGGGCGATGACGAGGATGCGCCGGCTCATCGCGCGCCCCTCGGTTTCACCGCCAGCAGCAGGTCCTGGTAATGGGCCGCGCTCTGGCCGCGCCAATGGCCGGGGTCGAGCCGCTCGACCGTGAGGCCGGCCTGGACGGTGTACTCGAGCAGGAAGCCGGCATCGATCCCGGCAGCCGCCAGCGGCGCCTCCTCGATCGCGTACCAGCCCGGCCCCTCGCCCCAGCGCCGGAATTTCAATCGCTCCTGGCCGGTGCTCTGGCCGTCGAGCGCGAAGGCAGTGAGGAAGAGCCGCCCGCCGGGAGCGAGCAGGCGCGACGCTTCGTTGAGGTAGACCACGAGCTCGTCAGGCGGCAGATGCGTCGCTACCGAAGTCATGATGATGAAGTCGAAGCTCTGGTTGGCGAAGCCGAAGCGCACCTCGTTGCCGGGCAGCGAGCCCTGCGGGTTGTAGAGCGGATGGGCGATGTCGAGGCGCTGGAAGCGGAAGCGCGGATAGACGGGCGTGATCGTCTGGGCGCACCAGAGGATGCCGTCCATCACCGGGTCGACGCCGTCATAGCTGCCGCGCTCGGGGTCGAGATACTGCGTCAGCGGCACCGCCATGCGGCCGATGCCGCAGCCGATGTCGAAGACGCGCTCATGCGGCTGAAGCCGGCCGATCCGGACGAAATGGCCGAGGAATTCGGCGCCGATGGCGCGATAGTCGCCATCGCCGACGAAGATCGAATCCGGCGGCGGATGCGGGAGGAAGCGGTTGGTCTGGACATGGGCCATCAGCCAGGCGAGCTCTGGCGTCGCCGGCACGATCGCGGGCGCCGGTTCCGTGGTCTGTCGCAGGGCGAGGGTCGCCGTCATGCCGCAGTCGCCCTTCTGAGATTGGCGCGGGAGAGAAGGAATTCCGGATCAGGGCGCAGGCCCGGCGCCGGGATGGGCTGCCGCTGCGGTGCGACCTTGTCGACCGTCGCCATCAGCGCTTCGATCTGCGCGTCCCAGCGCTTGGTCTGGAGCCAGGAATTGTGCTGCGAGGCGACGCCGCGGGTGTAGTCGAGGCTCTTGGAGATCGACTGGCGCTCGAGATGGTAGAGCGATACGCTCGGCACATAGACGATGCCCAGCCCGGCCCGGGCGATCTTGAGGCAGAGATCGCTGTCCTCGTAGTCGCCGATGACGTAAGCGTCATCGAAGCCACCGATCTCCATGAACAGCGCCCGCGGCATCACGATGCAGGCGCCAGTGACGCCCGGCACCGGCCGCTCGACATTGGCCGGAGCATACTGGCTCGGCATGCCCTTGAAGTAATGATGGTTGAGCCAGGTGCCTTTACTGTCGCGCTTGAAGTAGAGCCCGGCATGTTGCAGCGAGCCGTCGTCATAGAGCAGCTTGGGGCCGACCGCGCCGGTGCGCCGATGCGGCTCGATGCGCTGCAACAACGCCGGCAGCCAGCCCTCGCTGTCGGGGATGACATCGGAATTGACCATGGCGAGCGCCTGGCCGCGCGAGGCGGCCGCGCCGGCATTGCAGGCGGCCGAGAAGCCGCCATTGCGGCCCATCACCACAAGCTGCATCGGTAGCCCATAAGCGAGGAAGAGGCCGCCGAGGAGATGCGCGACCTCGCCCTCGTGCTCGGGCGAATCGAGCACATAGATCAGCTCGGCCTTCTCGGCGAACCAGCGATCGGCGGCGAAGGCCGAGACCTGGACGCGTAGGAAATCGTAGACACGGTAGAGCGGGATCACCACCGAGACCGCCGGGTTCGCGGGCCCCTTGCCGAAGCTCCTGCTGCGCGGTTCCGGCAGGCTCTCGCGCAGCGCCTTCTGGCACTCGGCCAGCACCGGCGCGATCGTCCGCTCCAGCATCTGCGCGGTCAGATGCTGCGGCGGGATCGCCGCCAGCGCCCGGGCGCGGATGGCGACGGCGTCGGCCGGCTGCGCATTGGGGCGTAACGACAGGACGGTGCCGGATTTCAGCTTGAGCTCCACCCGCGGCTGCAGCACTGGCGCGCCGGCCGCATAACTGGGGATCAGCGCAGCGAAGCCGGTGGCGCGCATGACGTCACCCTTTTTGGCGTCGCCTTTCGAGCCGGCCGGCAGCAGCGCCGGGAAGCGATCCAGCCGCTCGAGCACCGGCATCGGCTCGCCCTCGGAGCGGTGCAGCAGCATCTCGTCGAGCAGGCCCTCTGCGTCGCGATACCAGCCGCCGAGCAGAAGCCCGGCCGGGGTGGTGACGGCGAGGTCGAGCTCGGCCGAGGGCAGGTCGTCATTGCGGCGCACGCTCTGGGCCGCGAGCGGCAGCCGCCTTTGCATCTCGATAGCCAGCAGGCGCCCCTGCTCGGACAAACCGGCGAGCTGCTCGACGAGCCAGCTGCGCAGCCCGTCGCGCTGGCTGGCCTTGCCGGCCCACCAGCGTCCCAGCGATGGAATGTCCTGCCGGCCGCCGATGGAGCGGACGATCAGGCCGGATTCGGCCTGCAGGATCAGCAGGCCGCCGGCCTGCGGCGGAAACCCATCGATGACCAGGTGCAGCGGCCGGTTGCCGGCGCGATCGGCGCGGCCTAACCGTGGCCGGCCCGGCAGGCGCGAGAGGCCGGCGGAATCAAGCCGATAGGCCGTGCGAATGCCGGAGAGCCGGCCGGGAACCACCGATTCCAGCAGGAGCTTGCCTTCGGTCAGCTTGGCGACCGGTGCCGCCGCCGACGGCTTGCCGGCGAGGATCAGCAGGAACTGGCGCAGGAAGCCGAGATAGCCGGCGGCGTGGCTGAGCCCGAACAGAGTGGGCCAATGGCCGACCAGCGCATTGGCGAGCATGCGGCGCGCATCGGGCGTCGCATCACGCACCAGATCCTCCGCGTCGGCCATACCGTGCACGAGATCGGGGTCGAAGCGAGCGGTGGTATCGCCGCCGGGGTTGCCGTCGGACAGGGTCGCAACGACCTCGCCGGGCCCGCCATGGCGGAAGGCGACGACGGCGCGCATGCGCCCATCGCCGAGGGGAAGCACAACCGAGGCGGAGACGAGGCGCTTCTCGTGCGTCGCGAGCATGATGCGCGGCCGCGACAGCACGGGAGCCTCGATGGTCCAACTCAGCAGGAAGACCGAGCCGCTCAGCCTGGACAGATGCAGCTGCGGGCTCAGGCCGTCCGCCACTGGCGCAGGCGCGAGAGAAAGCATGGGTGCCATGTTCCGAACGAGCAGGAAGGTGGCGCCGGCCGGAACAAGGCCGGCCAGCGCCGTATCGTCGTCAGGCGACCGAGAAGTAAGAATTCGGGTCGGCCTGGAGGTCTTCGGCGGTGACACCGACGATGGTCACGGTGTCGCCATTGCCGAGATCGACGACAGCATTGCCGCCGACGGTGGTGGCGCGCGCCGCCACATCCTCGGCCGAGCCGATATCGGTGCCGTTGATGCCGCTGGAGATCTGCAGCAGATCGTTGCCGGCCTCGAAGTCGAGCACGACGTCGTTGCCGCCGCCGCCATTGAAGATGAAGACATCGCTGCCGGCGCCGCCGGAGAGGACATCGTCACCCGCACCGGCGAAGAGCAGATCGTCGCCCGCGCCGCCCTGGATGACGTCGTTGCCGGCGCCGCCTTCGAGCACATCGGCACCGTCGCCGCCCTGCAGGACATCGTTGCCGGCACCGCCGAGCAGGATGTCGTCACCCGGCCCGCCCTGCAGGATGTCGTCGCCGTCGCCGCCACGCAGCACGTCGTCGCCATTGTTGCCGCGCAGGATGTCGTTGCCTTCGCCGCCGTCAAGGACGTCGTTGCCCTCGCCGCCAAACAGGCTGTCATTGCCTTCGCCGCCGGTGAGGACATCGTCATCCAGACCGCCGAAGAGGGCGTCGTTGCCCTCACCGCCGGACAAGAAGTCGTTGCCGGCATCACCGTAAAGCAGGTCGTCACCCTCTTCGCCGAAGAGAGAATCCACCTGGTTGCCGCCGCGGACGATGTCGTCCCCGGCGCCTGCGAGGATCACGTCACTGAAGCGTGTCCCAATCAAGAAATCATCGAATGCACTGCCTTCGATCGTGGCCATTCGTCACCTCCTCGGTGATCTGAGAGCACCACCAGATATGCGGAGAACTCCGCCGCTCGTTCTGGGTCACGGTGCGGTTGCGACAGCGAGCAATTGGCTCGCCATCATGCGACACTCGCGAGATTAGCCAATAACAATGTCGTATCAAGCAATATATTATGACGATTTTGCGATGCAGCAAAGTTTACGTCGCATTATATATTATTGAAGCGCGAGTTGTTTCTCGAAGTTGCTCTGAATTTCGAACCATTTTGGTTTCATTTATTTCAGATGACGGCACACGCTGCCAGCCTGGCCAGCCCCGGCGGCTCAATCCTCCCTGAAGGCGCGATTGAAGCTGTCGCGGATGGGCGCGAGCAGGTAATCGGCCGCAAAGCGCCGGCCATTGACGATCAGCACCTCTGCCGCCATGCCGGCATGCAGCGTCACCTTGTTCTCTTTCAGGCTTTCCGGCGTGATCTCGGCGCGGACGATGAAGAAGGCATTGCCGGTCTTGTCGTCGATCAGCTGGTCGGCTGCGACGTAAGAGACCTTCGCCAGGAGCGGCGGCATCAGCCGGGCATTGAAGGCGGTGAGCCGAACCTGCGTGTCGGCGCCAACGCGGACCGAATCGATGTCGCGCGGATCGACCTTGGCCTCGACGATCAGCGGCTCCTGCTCGGGCACGATGTCGAGGATCGCCTCGCCCGCCGTGACGACGCTGCCGGCGGTGCGCATCCGGATATTGGCGACGATGCCTTCCTGCGGCGAGGTCACCACGAGCCGGCGCAGCACGTCCTGCGCCTGGACGATGCGCTCGACCACCTCGGAGAGTTGGAGCTGGCTGTCCTGCAATTCCTTGGCGATCTCGCTCTGGCGCTCCAGGCTGATCGACTTGATCTCGAGCTCGGCGCCGGCGACAGCCTGCTCGGCCTTGGCCTTGCGCGCCGCCATCTCGCCGGCGCGGCCGGTGAGCTCGCTCTGGCGGGTCTGCAACTCGACGAGCTGGGAGCGCTTGGCGTAGCGCTTCTCATAGAGCTCGGCGATCGTCTTGACCTCTTCGTCGATCAGCGTGCGCTGGTTGCGCACCGCGTCGATCTGCGCCTGCAGCGCCTCCGACTCGGCCTGGTGCTGCTCGATCACGCGCTGCTGGATGCGCGTCTTGCCATCATAGACCTGGGCGCGAGCGCGGAAGAGCGTTTGCTCCGCCTTGATCACCTCGCGGGCGATCGGCGTGCGGGCTTTCTCGATATCGTCGGGAAAATCGATCTCAGCCGCATTGCTCTGCTCGGCCCGGAGCCGGGCGAGCCGGGCATCGAGACCGACTCGCTTGCCTTCGAGCTGCTGCAGCTCGGCGCGAGCGCGGGCGTCCTCCAGCCGGAGCAGCGGCTCATCCTGGGCGACGCGTTCGCCCTCGGCCTTGAGCAGGGTCTTGAGGATGCCGCCTTCGAGATGGCTCACCGTCTTGCGCCGGCTGTCGACGATGACGGTTCCCTGTGCGACCGCGGCATTGTCGAGTCGCGCGGTCACCGCCCAGGCGCCGAAACCGCCGAAGCCGATCGCCACGGCGCAGACGCCGGCGAGAACGAGGTTGCGCAGCGAGGGCATGCGCTCCTCGGGCTCAGCCTCGACCGTCATCGGCACGAGCGCACGGTCGGGCCGGCGCAGCGTCGGAAGCTCGCTCATGCGCTCACCTCACGCGGGGCAGAGGGCTGTTTCGCCGGTTCGAGCTCCACCACGCCGGCGGGCGTGATCATCCCGGAGATCGCCGAGCGCGGACCGAACTGGGCGACGCGGCCCTCGCGCAGCACCAGGATCTTGTCGACGACCTGCATCACCGAGGGACGGTGCGCGATCAGCACCACGATCGCCCCGCTGTCGCGGGCAGCGTTGATCGCGCGGATCAGGCTCTGCTCGCCCTCGGCATCGAGATTGGCGTTGGGCTCGTCGAGCACGATCAGGCGGGGCATGCCGTAGAGCGCCCGCGCCAGGCCGATGCGCTGGCGCTGCCCGCCCGAGAGCTTGAAGTCGCTGTCGGCGACATTGGTGTCGTAGCCGAGCGGCAGGCGGCCGATCAGCTCGTGCACGCCGGCGATGCGCGCCGCCGCGAGGATGGCGTGCGGATCGGGCTTGCGCATGCGGGCGATGTTCTCGGCGATGGTGCCGTCGAGCAGCGAGACCGATTGCGGGAGATAGCCGACCATGTCGCCGAAGGAGCCGCGCTCCCACAGATAGGTGTTGTGGCCATCGAGATAGACGCCGCCGACATTCGGCTTGAGCACGCCGACGATCAAGCGCGCCAGCGTCGATTTGCCGGCTCCGGACGGACCGACCAGGCCGAGCACCTCGCCGGGCTGCAGCGTGAAGGAGATGCCCTTGATCACGGTCTGCTCGCCGCCCTTAGGCGCGTAGACCAGCCGGTCGATGACGAGGTCGCCCTCAGTCGCCGGGGTCGGCACGCTCTGGCGCTGCGAGCTCTGCGACTGAAGGAGGTCGCGCACCCGCTTCCAGGCCGCCGCCGCGAGCACCCATTGCCGCCAATCGGTGATCATCGAATCGAACGGCGCCAGCAGGCGGCCGAGCAGGATGCTGCCGGCCATCAGCGTGCCGGCCGAGACTTCGTGCCGGATGATCAGCACTGCTCCGGTCGCATAGATGGCGAGCTGCATGGTCATGCGGCTGGCGCGGGTGATCGCGGCGATGAACTTGCCCCGGCGGGTACCGAGGTCGAGATGCTCCAGCATGGCGATCTGCTTGGCGCGCCAACGGCTCGACAGGGCCGGCAGCATGCCCATCGCCTCGATCGTCTCGGCATGGCGCAAGGTGGCGCTGATCTCGTTGATCGAGGCGACGCCCTCCTCGTTCGCCTCCTTCAGCGCCCGCCGCGTCAGCATGTCGGAGACGACGCCCAGCAGCAGCAGGATCAGCAGCGAGGCCAGGCCAACCAGGCCGTAGATCCAGTGAAAGGCGAAGAGCACGGCGAGGAAGATCGGCGACCACATCGCCTCCAGCGGCGTCGCGATCGCCGAGCTCGCGATGAAGTAGCGGAGTTCGTTGAGATCGCGGATCGCCTGCGTCGCCTGGCCGGAGCCCTTCTCCAGCGAGGTCGAGACCGCGGCCTGCAGCGCCGGCAGGTTGAGCCGGCGCGCAAGGATGCTCGCCATGGCCTGGAAGGTGAGAGAGCGGATGAACTCGATCGTGCCATAGAGAGCGAGCGCTCCGACCGCGATCACCAGCAGCATCGTCAGCGTATCATAGCTGCGGCTGACGATGACGCGATCCTGAACCTGCAGCATGAACATCGGCACCGTTAGCAGCAGGATGTTGATGCAGAAGCTGAGGAAGGCGGCATAGGCCAAGCCGCCGGCAAAACCGCGCTGCAGACCTCGAATCAAGGCATCGGCAGGCTGGATCGCAACCTTCATGCAGGTCTCCGAATGGGGCTGGCCATCAGATGGCGCAATCGACACAGATGCCGATACGGCAAGTTCTGAACGCTATATAAAGCGTGCCACACAAGTCGTGTCTATAATATGACAGATGAAGCCTTACGAAATATAGGCAATTATCGGAAATATGGCCGAAAGGTGCTAAATTTCAAAATTTGAAACAGTTCATGACTATGTTGATTCCGATAAAATCTTAACATCATCCCATTCGGGGTGGCATGTGCTTTGCGTATAGGCTATTCGTCAGCCGAAGCGGCTCGGAGGGCTGACTGCTCATTTCGAGATCAGGCGGAGTAGGGAATGCATCTAAAACCCCATGACGGCGCTCGATTCCTAGGCAATGCCTTCAACGGCGATCACCCCGACGGGGTTCGCCGACTCGAAGCCGAATCAGGGCCGGCGCGGGCGCCGGTGTCGCAGCTCGACCTTGCCCGCATGATCGAGCGGGTCAGTCGGCGCTTCCTTGATTATCTCCGGCTCGAACTGACCAAGCTCGGCGTCGACGACATCTCACCCTCGCAGGTGATGGTCCTGTTCACCATCGGCCAAGGCGAGATCGCGGTACGCGACTTGCTCGACCGCGGCCATTACGTCGGCTCGAACGCCTCCTATAACCTCAAGCAGCTGGTCGAGAGCGGTTATCTGGAACGCGGGGCCTTGTAACTCTCATCTTGCCTCATCTGCTATACCAGCGGTTGCGGTGGCAGGCGGAAGACCGACAGCCCTGAGGGACATCAAGCCCGTGGGTGAGCTTG
>NZ_JBHSLW010000025.1:0-54845 GCF_042657265.1 Allobosea eneae | reverse complement strand
ACCATCGCCTCCGCGACGGCCTTCCTCTACGCAGCCGCCGCCATGGTTCTTATCCGCCGCATCGCGCGAGCGTCATGAGTTCCGGGACGGACTCTAAGGCTTTTGTTAAGGCGAATTTCATAAGTTGTTTTCGGGCGGCGGCGTGCGAGTTCAAGAAGTTTTCTTGCTCCGAGGAAATTCACCGAAACATCGGCTCCGTCAAAGAGTGATTCTGCGGTGGATTTTAGCTCTTGCGCCTTAATCTCAAGATTTTGATGGATATGAGCATCAGCTTTTCGTGATGCGTAATAGTAAGACAGTTTCAGTGTTGGGAATCGGGACGCCAGCCGGCGAAGTACAGTTCGGAAACAATCTATTTTTTCTTTTACCTGACTATTGTATTGTGTCAGTTGATTATAGTCTGCGTCTAGGCGGAGTAAATTTCTGGTAAGCGAAATCATTCGATCAATTGGTACTTCGCTGAAGCCGCCTGAAGTTTTAGATTGAATAATGTGCATCTCGATGACAACGTCTTTTTTGAAAGGCGTAGTGTCAAAATCTTCGTAAACTAATTCTCCATTTACGAAGGAGTAGACGGCGTCAATTCCGCCATCATGTTCACCATCTACAATTCCAGATTCAATTTCATCGTAAGATAGATCAAAGTCTTTCAAAATTTGGGACGAACAAAATATTTCAAAAAAATCCTGTTCAGACATGGTCGGTGCAATATCTGATCTTTGCTGTGATACAACTTCATCGAGTATTTGCTGAGAGTTGTCGGCCACTTATTCGTCCCCCGAAAATTAATTTTTGAATTTTGGCGGCCCCAAGTCTGAGGCGCGAAAGCCCGACTCAGCTGCCCGACAGAGAACAAAACATAAATCGATCGTGACTGGAAGTTGTGCTGTGCGTTGCGTGTTTCGCTACAGGACTGGCGTTGGATTGATCTGTGGCCATCGCGTCGGCTGCACATTTCCCAGCAACTTTCCCCTGAGAGATCGGAACCGTATCGGAGCGGACAAGGCGCCAACTTATCCCCGCCCTCTCAACCTCCCGTATAATGCCGCGCATCCCATCCCCGAGGGGCGGCCGACCGGAGGCATGTCGTTTGGCGGGGTGGGTGCGGCGCCTGCGGGCGAGGGTTGCGCCTCGCTCCCGGGAGGCTTCGGGAACCGACCTGGGGACATTACGATCCCTGCGCGAGGAGCTCGCTAGACTGCGTCGGCTCAGGCCGGCGTGACAGAAGCGCGGCCCGGAGCTTTCAAATCGCCGCTGGCGGAGCGCCACGGGGCGTGCGGATGGGGATCCATCCGCGCCGCTTCCTGGCTCAATGGAAGCGGATCACTATCCAGCGCCTCGCGGCGCTCCGCTGCCCCTCACATGCGACAACGCCCGCAGGATCAGCCTGCGGGCGGGGACGACGCTTGGGCGCGGGAAGCGCAGCGCGAACCCTTCTCCCCTCGGGGGAGAAGGTGGCAGCGCGGAGCGCTGACGGATGAGGGAAGTCCAGCCCGACGCTCAGACGCTCACCCGGTCGTGCCGCCCTCCTCCCCTGCCGGACCTTCTCCCCCGAGGGGAGAAGGAGGCTAATCGGAGGACACCCCATGCCCCGCAATCCCGACCATCGTGGCGCCACGAAAGAGGAATTCGAGCGCTTCCAGCGCGAGCGGCCGATCATGCTGCGCAGGATCGCGACCTTGATGCAGTGCTGGCGCTTCTGCGGCCGCAAGGATTGCCGGCGGGCCAAGGCCTGCACCGGCCCGGATGGTGCGCAATGCTCGGGCGAGTTCATGCAAGGCCTGTCCGACGAGATGCGCGCAACCTTCCGCGAGGCGATCCGCCTGCGCCTCGAAGGCGTCGAGGGCAGGGAGGCCTGGTACGAGGCCGAGAGGCGCATCGCCAGGCACAAGGCGCAGCTCGAGGCGATTCCGCTGCAGAGCGAGGGGTAGAAGGCGAGGCGCGAACCCCTCCCCCGCGTCGAAGTCGGGTCTACCCGACTTCGACCACTCTGAGTCCTGATCTCGGGCAGGCCCGAGATCAGTGGGGAGGGGCAGGGGTGGGGGTCGCAAAGCTGGAGCGATCTCTCGAACAAGACAGTGCTGTCGCCGCTGCCAGCCGTCTTTCCGGCGAGCGATCGCCAGGCGGCACCACCCCCATCCCCGGCCCTTCCACACAAGGGGGAAGGGAGTTTGCGTCGAGGTTCCGCGCTCTTTGCCGGCAGGCTGCTATAAGCTCGGCTCAGACCTGATTCACCGGAAGCCCGACACCATGGCCAGGAAGACACCCGAACAGCTCACCAAGGAATTCGAGGGCCGCAAGGCCAAGGGGCTGGCCAAGGGCGGCGCGGCCTATTGGCCGAACGTGCTGTCGAACGCGGTGCTGAAGCTCGTCGCCAGCGGGGCTGAGTTCAGCGTCGCGGCGCTGGCCGAGCGCGTCGCGCAGGAGGGGCAGGTGACGGACCCGGCGGTGAAGGCCGGCGCCGACGAAGCGCTGGCGCGGCTGAAGCAGGCGGCGGCAAGGGCGGCGGAGTAGGCAAGGGAGGCGCGGAGAACCCCTCTCCCCTCGGGGGAGAAGGTGGCAGCGCGAAGCGCTGACGGATGAGGGAAGGAAGGCTCGCCGGGTCGAGGCGCCCTCATCCCCTGCCGGACCTTCTCCCCCGAGGGGAGAAGGAGGCTATTCCCCCATCGCGATCAGCGAGGCATTGCCGCCGGCCGCCGCGGTGTTGATCGTCACCGTCTGCTCGGTGGCGAAGCGCGGCAGATAGTTCGGGCCGCCGGCCTTGGGGCCGGTGCCCGACAGTCCGTGGCCGCCGAAAGGCTGCACGCCGACGACCGCGCCGATCATGTTGCGGTTGACATAGATGTTGCCGGTCGAGAGCCGGTCGATGACGCGCTCGACCGTGGCCTCGATGCGCGAATGCAGGCCGAAGGTCAGGCCGTAGCCGGTCGCCTCGATCTCGGCGAGAATCGTGTCGAGCTGGCCCGCCTTCCAGCGCACGACATGCAGAATTGGGCCGAAATGCTCGGCGGAGAGGTCGGCGACCTTGTCGAGCCTGATGATGTGCGGGGCGACGAAGGTGCCGGGCAAATCCGGCGTCCTGCCGGCATAGGTCACGCGGCCGGCTGAGCGCATCGCGGCGATATGGGCGTCGAGGCGCTCCTTGGCGGCGGCGTCGATCACCGGGCCGACATGGGTCTCGATGGCGCGGGGGTCGCCGAGGGTGAGCTCGCGGGCGGCGCCCTCGATCATCTCGACCATCTTGTCGGCGACGTCCTCCTGCACGACGAGCAGGCGCAAAGCCGAGCAGCGCTGGCCGGCCGAGCGGAAGGCGGAAAGGACGACGTCGTCGGCGACCTGCTCGGCCAGAGCGGTCGCGTCGACGATCATGGCGTTGAGGCCGCCGGTCTCGGCGATCAGCGGGACGATCGGGCCGTCCTTGGCGGCCAGCGCCCGGTTGATGGCACGGGCGGTCGCGGTCGAGCCGGTGAAGGCGACGCCGGCGACGTCCTTGTGGGCGACGAGCGCCGCGCCGAGCTTGCCGTCGCCGGGGGCGAAGTGCAGCGCGGTTTTGGGGATACCGGCCTCGTGCAGGATGCGCACGGCGAGCGCGGCGATCAGCGGGGTCTGCGGCGCCGGCTTGGCGACGACGCTGTTGCCGGCGACGAGCGCAGCGGCGACCTGGCCGGTGAAGATCGCCAGCGGGAAGTTCCAGGGCGCGATGCAGATAAAGGGGCCGCGGCCGCGCAAAATCAGGCGGTTGTCCTCGCCGGTCGGGCCGGGAAGGGTGGTCGGCACGGCGAACTTGGCCTCGGCTTCGGCAGCATAGTAGCGCAGGAAGTCGACGGCTTCGCGGAGTTCCGCGATGGCGTCGTCCAGCGTCTTGCCGGCCTCGGACTGGAGCAGCGCCAGGATCGGGCCGCGGCGCGCTTCCATCAGGTCGGCGGCCTGGCGCAGCGAGGCGGCGCGGTTGCGGGCGGGCGTCGCGTTCCAGGCGTGGAAGCCGGCCTTGGCTGCGGCCATCGCCTTCTCGGCGCTGGCGGCATCGCCCTCGGTGACGCGGCCGACCGGCTTGCCGTCGATCGGCGAGAGCACGTCGCGGGCGGTACCGGTCCCGGGCTTGCCGTCGATCAGCGGCACGGCCTCGGGCACGGGCTTCGCCGCAGCGGCGTGGATCTCGGCGAGCAGGCTGGCGAGGCTGGCGGCATCGCCGAGCTCGACGCCGGCTGAGTTGCGGCGCGACGGTCCGAAGAGCTCGGCCGGCAGCGGGATGCGGCGATGGCGGGCTGCGCTCGGCGAACCGATGATGTCGGCCGGCGGCACCAGCAGCGTCGCGACCGGCACGTCGGGATCGCCGGAGACCGAGACGAAGGAGGAGTTGGCGCCGTTCTCGAGCAGGCGGCGGACGAGATAGGCGAGCAGGTCCTGATGGCCGCCGACCGGCGCATAGGTGCGGCAGGCGAAGCCGGCATCCGATTGCAGCAGGCGCTCATACAGAGCCTCGCCCATGCCGTGCAGGCGCTGGAACTCGAAATCCATGTTCTCAGCAAGACGGCCGTCCGGCCGGGCGGCCTTTTGGGCGCCGGCGAGCTCGGCGACGGTCGCGACGGTCAGCGCGTTATGGGTGGCGAATTGCGGGATGATGCGCGGGCGCAGCGCGAGGAGCTGCTTGGCGCAGGCCTCGTAGTTGAGGTCGGTCATCGCCTTGCGGGTGAAGACCGGATAGTCGGGCAGGCCGCGCTCCTGGGCGCGCTTCAATTCGGTGTCCCAATAGGCGCCCTTGACCAGGCGGACCATTAGGCGGCGGTCGTAAGCTTCGGCGAGGGCCGCGATGTGGTCGATCACCGCCGAGGCGCGCTTCTGATAGGCCTGGATGGCGAGTCCGAAACCGTCCCAGCCGGCGAGAGAAGGCTCGGCCATCACAGCGGCGATGACGTCGAGCGAGAGCTCGAGCCGGTCGGCCTCCTCGGCGTCGACGGTGAAGTTGAGATCGTATGTCTTGGCCTGGCGGGCGAGCTCGATCACCTTTGGCGTGAGCTCGGCGAGGACGCGCTCGCGATTGGTCGCCTCGTAGCGCGGATGCAACGCCGAGAGCTTGACCGAGATGCCCGGGCGGTTCGGCAGCCTGTCATTGCCGGCCGAGCGGCCGATGGCGTCGATCGCGTCGGCATAGGAGGCGTAGTAGCGGTCGGCGTCTGCCTGCGTGCGTGCGCCCTCGCCGAGCATGTCGAAGGAGTAGCGGTAGAGCTTGCCCGAGCCGGAGCGGGCGCGCTTCAGGGCCTCCTCGATGGTCTGGCCGAGGACGAAATGGTTGCCCATGACGCGCATCGCCTGGCGCGTCGCGGTGCGTACGGCCGGCAGGCCGAGGCGCTTCGAGAGATTGCCGATGATGCTGGTCGGGGTCTCGCCGGGCTGGATGATGCGGGCGGTGATGCCGAGCGCCCAGGACGAGGCCGAGATCAGGAAGGCGTCCGATTTGGATGCGTGATGGGCGAAGTCACCCTGGCCGAGCTTGTCCTCGATCAGCCGGTCAGCGGTGGCGGCGTCGGGTACGCGCAGCAGCGCCTCGGCCAGCACCATCAGCGCGAGGCCTTCCTTGGTCGAGAGCGAGTATTCGCGCAGCAACTCCTCGATGCCCCCTAAGCCGACCTTGCGGGTGCGGATCGCGTCGACTAGCGAGGTGGCACGGGCATCGATCCTCGCCTTGGCCAGCGGGTCGCGACGGCTGCTGGCGAGCAGGCGACCGGCGATCGCGGCATCGTCCTCGGCATAGGGCGCGTGGAAGACGGGTGCGGTATCGGCGGCAGGTCGCGGGGCGGGGGCGGCCATGGCAAGAGCTCCGGATCTCGGCGGCGGGATGATCTGCAGGATCATCGCAACCGAGCTGGATATCAACGGAGATTTCAGCAATTATGCAGTGAAGATTCCCGTGGAATTCTGATATGGCAGAGAATATTCCGGCCCTGGATCGAACCGACCGGCGCCTGCTCGCCCTGCTCCAGAACGATGGCCGCGCCGCCGGTGTCGAGCTGGCTGAGAAGGTCGGACTGTCGCCGACCGCGACAGGCGAGCGGCTGAAGCGGCTGGCGCGCGACGGCTACATCACGGGCTATCGCGCCACCCTCGATCCGGTGAAGCTCGGCCTGCATCTGCTGGTCTTCGTCGAGGTTTATCTCGACAAGACGACACCCGATGCCTTCGAGCGCTTCGCCGCGGCGGTGAAGCGGGCGCCGGAGGTGCTGGAATGCCATATGGTCGCCGGCGGCTTCGATTATCTGGTCAAGACCCGCGTCGCCGACATGAACGCCTATCGCCGCTTCCTCGGCGATGTGCTGCTCGCGCTGCCGGCCGTGCGCGAGACGCGCACCTATGCGGTGATGGAGGAGGTCAAGACAGACGGGGCGCTGCCTCTGTGACTCCTGCAGCACTGCCGCAGAAAAACGTAACCATTTCCGCGATTTCGCCGCGATCTTGCCGTGTTGGCGCTTGACCTGCCGGTTACTCGGGTTCTTGGTTGTGGAAGCTTCTCCGGCATGATGTTTGCTGGAACACCATCCGGGTCGCTGCCGCCCGTACCGGCTATCGTCGTTCCGGAGCTTGCCATGTCCGCTTTCTCGCTCGCGTTTGGCGCGCCGCCGTCCCGGCGCGGGTTCGGGCGTATTCTCGTCGGAGGCGGGCTCGCCGCATCAGCGGGATTTGCCCGCACCGCCATAGCTGCGACGCCGCTCAAGTTTACGCTCGATTGGCGTCTCGAGGGACCGGCGGCGCTGTTCCTGACCGCGCTGGACAAGGGCTATTTCCGCGAGGAGGGGCTCGACGTCACGATCGAGCCGGGGACAGGCTCGCGCGAAGCGATACCGCGCGTCGCGACCGGCGAGTTCGAGGTTGGTTTCGGCGACGTGAATTCGCTGATCCGCTTCCGTGACGAGAAGCCGACGATCGATCTCAAGGCGGTGATGATGGTTTATGACCGGCCGCCCTTCGCGATCGTCGGGCGCAAGAGCCGCGGCATAAGCAGCGACCCCAGGAGTCTCGAAGGCAAGAAGCTTGGCGCGCCTGCCGCCGACGGCGCCTTCGCGCAATGGCCGGTGTTCAAGAAGATCAACGGCATCGACGATGCCAAGATCAAGCTTGAGAATGTCGGCTTCCCGGTGCGCGAGCCGATGCTGGCGTCGGGCGAGCTCGACGCGATCTTCGGCTTCGCCCACACCTCCCTGATCAATCTGAAGGCGCGCGGCGTGCCGGCCGACGACATCGTCACGCTGCTGATGGCCGATCACGGCATTGAGCTCTACGGCAACGCCGTCATCGTCTCGCCGAAGCTCTTGGCTGAGAAGCCGCAGGCGGTGCGCGGCCTGCTGCGCGCGATCACGCGCAGCGTCCGCGACGTCGTGGCCGATCCGGAGGCGGCGATCGCCGGCGTGCTCCAGCGCAATGAGGGCGCCCGCCCCGGGATCGAGCTTGAGCGCCTGAAGATGGCGCTTGACCACTATGTCATGACGCCGACCGTCAAGGCGCACGGCTTCGGCGGCATCGACAAGGCGCGCTGGCAGAAGGGGCTCGACCAGATCGGGCTGACCTTTTCCTTCAAGGACAAGGCGAAGGCAGGCAACGCCTTCGCCGAGGGCTTCCTGCCGGCGGAGGCCGAGCGCGCGTTCTGACCGGCTGAGCAGTTGACCTTAGGCCAAGGTGACAATGCGTTTGGCCTTCGCTTATCGTGCGCGCCCTCTGAGACAGAGCACGTTTGAACTTTCTCAGCCCTCATCCTGAGGAGCAGCGATCAGGCTGCGTTTCGAAGGGCTCCAGTCGGTTCCAGAGCCTTCTGGAGCATCCTTCGAGACGCGATCTGCGATCGCTCCTCAAGATGAGGGCTTGAAGAGGGCGAACAGATTCCGAGCAAGGGCCTGCCGCATGCTTCCCGACATCCGTGACTACGAGCGCCTGCGCGCTGCCTTCCGCTGGCGGATTCCGGAGCGCTACAATATCGGCGTCGATTGCTGCGACCGCTGGGCGGCGGTCGATCCCGGCAAGGTCGCGATCCTGGAAGTCGAGCCGGATTGGTCGGTCGTTCCGGTCAGCTATGGCGAATTGCGGGCGCAGTCGAACCGCCTGGCGAATGCGTTGCGCAAGCGCGGTGTCGGCGAGGGCGACCGGGTCGCGATCCTGCTGCCGCAGGGGCGCCTGGTGCCGATCGCGCATATGGCGGCCTACAAGCTCGGCGCGATCGCGGTGCCGCTGGCGGCATTGTTCGGCGCGGACGCGCTGTCCTATCGCCTGCGCGATTGCGGGGCGAAGGCGCTGGTCACCAATGCCGCCGGCCTATCAAAACTCGGCCAGATCGAGGAGAAGCTGCCCGATCTCGAACTGGTGATCTCGGCCGATGGGCCGGATGGGAAGGCCGAGGGGCTCGCACGCCTGCTCGAAGCCGAGGCTGAAGATTTCGCACCGATCGACAGCGGGCCCGACGATCCGGCGCTGATGATCTACACCTCCGGCACCACCGGCAACGCCAAGGGCGCGCTGCACGGGCACCGGGTCATGCTTGGCCATCTGCCGGGGGTAGAGATGCCGCATGAATTCCTGCCGCAGGCGGGCGACCTGATCTGGACGCCGGCGGACTGGGCCTGGGCCGGCGGCCTGCTCAACAACCTCCTGCCGGCGCTGCATCATGGCGTGCCGATCGTGGCGCGACCGACGGCCAAGTTCGATCCCGACGAGGCCTTCCGGCTGATGGCCGATCTCGGCGTGCGCAACTGCTTCATCCCGCCGACGGCGCTGCGCATGCTGCGAGCTGTGGAGAACCCACGCGGACGCTACGACCTCAAGCTGCGCACTGTCGCCTCGGGCGGGGAATCGCTCGGCGCCGAGACGTTGGCCTGGGGGCGCGAGGCGCTGGGGCTGACCATCAATGAGTTCTACGGCCAGACCGAGTGCAATCTCGTGCTCGCCTCCTGCGCCGAAATCGGCGTGGTCAAGCCGGGCTTCATCGGCAAGGCGGTGCCGGGCCATGAGGTCGCAGTGATCCGGCCGGACGGCAGCGTCTGCGAGCCGGAGGAGGAAGGCCAGATCGCGGTGACGCGGCCTGATCCGGTGATGTTCCTGCATTACTGGCGCAAGCCAGAGGCGACGCAGGCCAAGTTCATCGGCGACTGGATGACGACGGGCGACCAGGGCCTGCAGGACGCCGACGGCTATATCCGCTTCGTCGGCCGCGACGACGACGTCATCACCTCGTCGGGCTACCGGATCGGGCCGAGCGAGATCGAGGACTGCCTGCTGCGCCACCCTGCCGTGGCGCTGGCGGCGGTGGTCGGCAAGCCCGATGCGCTGAGGACCGAGATCGTCAAGGCCTTTATCGTGCCGAGGGCCGGCCACGAGGCCTCGCCGCAGCTCGTCGCCGAGATCCAGGGCTTCGTGCGCGAGCGGCTGGCGGCGCATGAATATCCGCGCGAGATCGAATTCCGCGAGGAGTTGCCGATGACCACCACCGGCAAGATCATCAGGCGGCTGCTGCGCGACGCCGGATGACGAGGGGCGCGCGGCGGATGGCGGTTGCCGTGACGGTGAGGCGGATATCGCCGAGCCGCTGCGGCACGGTGACGAGATGCGGGCCCGGGAGTTCGCCGATGATCTCGCGCTGGCGACTGCGCCGGCCGAGCCAGGCGACGAGCTGGGCCAGTGGCGCGAAGCTGGCGAAGCGGTCGTCCTCCACACCGCGATAGAGCCAGAGGCGCGGGCCCTTTCCGATCAGGATCGCGCTGGCGACCGGCGCGTCGTCGAGGCTCAGCAGGCCGACCCGGCAGCGATGACTGCGGGCAAGGTTGCGCGTCATGGCGCGCAGGAAGGCGCTCTCGCGGATGTCCTGCAGCGCGGCGCCGCCGGCGCGTCCCAGCGAACCGGACGCCTCCAATGCCAGATGGAGCTCGACCATGTCGCGCAACTCCTGGCGCGAGCGGGATTCGGCGAAGGCGAGCTTGCCGTGACGCGACAGGCCATGGCGCAGCGCAGCCAGCTTTGGCCCGCCGGTGCTGGCCGTCGGCGTCGGTGCCGGCTCGAGCGCCGCTGCGTGGCCTGTGAGCTCGGCGACCCGCAGCATGCCGTCGAGGAGCGGCCCGTCGAGATCGAGGCGATGCAGCTGGAGGTTCTGCGTGCTGGCGAGGCCCCAGCGGCCCGGCGCATGCAGCAGCGCCGCGATGATGCGTTCCGCCTGCTCCGTGTCGATCAGGGGCGCGGCGAGGCCGAGGCGCGAATTGCTCCAGCCGATCAAGACGTCATGGCCGAGCAAACGGCGCTGGAGGCGGGCTGGGACGAAGCCGAGCAGGCGCCGCGATGTAGCCGCGCCGTCCCAGAGCAGCAGGACGGTTGTGCCGCGGAAGTCGATGAGATGCTGTGCGGCGGAAAGCGCGAAGTCGGGTTCGAAGAACGGGTTCGGCTCGATGGCGCGGGCGGCGAGATCGCGCCATTCGGCCTCGATGGCGGCACAGGCGGCGAGCGGGCGGCTTTCGATCGAGAGGCCGGCCAGGCCCGAGGCGACGGCACGACTCCGCTGCGGCGGCGTCTCGTCCGGTGCAATCAGGGACGCGGCGAGGTTCGGCATGGCGCAGCCCTTTCGCGGCTCGCTCCGCTTCGGCGCACTTTCGTGCCGGATCGGCACGCGCGCACGGGGTGGAGCAGGGGTCTGCCTCTGACGAACCAAGAAGCGGGCCGATAGGGGCCGGTCAGGCGTGATAATGATGAGGTTCGGATTGGGCCGGCGCAGGACGGCCGAGGAAGGCCGACCAGAGACGAGCGACGGTCTCCTCCTCCAGGTCCTTGACGATCAGGACGAGTCGGGAACACCGGTCAGCATCGGGCCAGGCCGGAAGCAGCACCGGCGGATGCAGGATCTGTTGGACGGCATGGACGAGCAGCGGCCCTTCCGGGTGTTCGGTGAGGGCTACCAGACCCTTCAGCCGCAGCAGCCTGGCGCCGTGGGTCGAGCGCAATAGCGTCCAGAATAGGTCGAAGGTCGCCTCGCGGATCGGCGCCTCGGCGGTCAGGGTGAAGGCGCGGATGCTGGCGTCGTGGCGATTGACGTCGTGGTGATGGTGGCCATGGCCATGATGGTGATGGCCGTAGGGGGCATCGTGATGGTGGTCGTGATCGTGACCCTGCGGCGTCTCGGCCGCGAGCCAGCGCCGCAGTTCGTCCGGGCGCGCGGCGATGTCGTAGAGGCCGGCGCCGACGATCGCCTCGGCCGGGGCCTCGGGCGACAGGATCGGGCTGCCGGGATTGAGCTTCCTGAGCCGCTTGCGCAGTGCTTCGACGGCCTGCGCATCTGTCGCGATATCGGTCTTGGTCAGGACCAGCCGGTCGGCGGCGACCACTTGCCGAAGCGCTTCGGGATGAGCATCGAGCGTCGCCATGCCGTTGACCGCGTCGACCAGCGTGACGACGCCGTCGAGCCTGAAGCGCATGGCGAGATAGGGGTGGTTGATCAGGACGTTGAGGACGGGCGCGGGGTCGGCGAGGCCGGTTGTCTCGATCACCAGCCGCCGGAACGGCGCGACGCGCCCATTGTCGAGGCGGCGTAGCAGGTCCTCCAGCGTGACGATCAGGTCGTCGCGGATGGTGCAGCACAGGCAGCCTGAGGCGAGCAGGATCATGCCGTCCTCGATGCCTTCGACGAAGAGGTGGTCGAGGCCGATCTCGCCGAACTCATTGATCAGCACCACCGTGTCTGACAGCGCAGGATCCTTGAGCAGGCGGTTTAGCAGGGTGGTCTTCCCGGAGCCGAGGAAGCCGGTCAGCAGTGTCAGCGGGATCGGCTCGGGACGGACAGGCTGCTCGGGCATCGGGGCTCAGGTTCCGGGCGCGGCCACCGCCGGCAATCGACGGGCTCGCTTTTGTTCCAATATTACATTGGCGATGATCGCGGCGACAACAAGGGCGCCGCCGGCATATTGCAGCGAGCCGACGCGCTCGCCGAGGAAGACAGCGGCGATCGCGACAGCGAAGACCGGCTCGGCGCAGAAGGCGAGCGCTGCCGGGCCGGGGGCGACGCGGGCGAGCGCCATCACCTGAAGCAGGAAGCCCATCAGGTAGCCGCCGATCGTGATCGCGACCGCGACAGGCGCGAGCATCAGGGCCGACGGGGACTGGAACAGCTTGGTGAGGGCGAGGATCGCCAGTGTCACTGGCAGGATGACGAGATGCGACCAGAACAATTTCGGCACGGTCCCGGTGTCGCCGCAGCGTGCTGCCGAAAAGAACTGCACCGCGGCAAAAACGCTCGCAGCGAGGGCGAGTGCAAGGCCGCGCGGGTCGAGCCCATGCCAGTCGGGCCCGACCACCATGGCGACACCGAGAAAGGCGACGAGGGCGATCACCACCCGGTCGAGGCTGAAGCGGGCCGTGGCGACAAGCGGCTCGGCCAGCACGATAAGGATCGGAAAGGTGTAAAAGACAACGGCTGCCACCGTGATCGGCAGGAAGGCAACCGAGGAAAGATAGGCGCAGGCGGTGAGTGCCGTGCTGAGGCCGAACAGGGCGAGGGCCGGCCAGCGATGGCGCGGCACGGCGAGGCTGGCGCGCCAAAGAAGAGCGGCGCCGACGACGAGCGCCAGCATCAGGAAGACGCGGTAGAAGACGATGAGGGGGCCGCTCAGCCCCGCCTGGCTGGCGAGCTGGGCACTGACGATGTTGGTGCCGAAGGCCGCTGCGGAGGCGAGTGCCAGGGCAAGGCCTTGCTGGACCGAGGATGCACTGCGCTCCTGCACGTCGCAGTCCTCAGTCTTAGGTCTCGAGATCAGGCGTCAGGCTTGGCGGTAGTCGGCTTCGCGCCCGGCCGGGCCGGCGGCTTCGCCAGCGGCTTGGCCTGGGCCTGGCTCGGCTTGGTCTTGGCCGGAGCGGCCTTCTCCTGCCTCGGCTTGGTCAGCAGCGGCTTGGCGGCCGGCTTGTTCGCGGCCTTGATGCCGGCGGCCGCGCCCGGGCGCAGGCTGGCTGGCGTCGCGGCGCCGGGCTGGATCGCGCCCTGCAGGCGCATCGGGCTGGAATCGAGCGCGGCGGCAGCGGGCCGCTCCTCAGGGGTCGGCGAGACCGGCGCGAAGGCCGAGGAGGAGGGCGGGATCGCGCCGTTGCGCGAGAAGGTGCGATTGCCGGCGGTGAGGCCGGCGGCGACCGGCGCGCCGGGCTGGATCGTCTCGCGCGCGACCTGTGTATCAGGCTTGGCCACGGCGTTGGCGGCAAGCGGCGCCGAAGCCGAGCCGGGCGTGCGGCCGAAGGAGACCGGGTACGGATCGAACTTGGCGCGCGGGCCGAGTGTGATGCGGCCGGAGGGCGCACGCGTCAGCACCGAGCCGGACGCGCCGGCCTGGGGCGCGGCCACGGCGAAGCGATCGGAGGTGCCCTCGGCATTGCCGCCGACGCCGTTGTTCACCGAGACGAAGCTGATCGGCCCTGACGTATCGACATCGTCGCCGAGGGCGTGGCCACCGCGGCGGACGCTGTCGCAGATGCTGTAGGCGCGGCCGCCATTGCCGGCCGGCATGCTGGCGATGTTGCCGCCGCCGAAGCCGCCCCATTTGCCGAAGCCATCATCGAGCAGTTGCGCCGCCTTGACGGTGCGTTCCGCCCCTGAGCTGGCGCCCATGACGACGGCGATCAGCGTGCGGCCATTGCGCGTCGCGGTGGTGACGACGTTGAAGCCGGAGGCGCAGACGAAGCCGGTCTTCATGCCGTTGATGCCGTAATAGCGGCCGACAAGGCCATTGGTGTTGTTCAGCACCTGCTTGCCGAGCTGGACCGCGCCGGTGTTCCAGTAGTCGGAGTACTGGCCGAACTCGTTCATCAGCGCCATAGCGAGCACGGCGAGGTCGCGGGCGCTGCTCTGCTGGTCGGGATGATGCCAGCCGTTCGGATTGACGAAATGGGTGTCGTTCATGCCGAGGCGCCGGGCTTCGGCGTTCATCATCGAGACGAAGGTCTCGACATTGCCACCGACGCCCTCGGCGATGACATAGGCGATGTCGTTTGCCGACTTCACCATCATGATGCGCATGGCGTTGTCGAGCGTAACCTCCTGGCCGGCCCGGATATAGACCTTCACCCGCGGCTGGCTGGCGGCGAGCTTCGAGGCGGGGATCGCGGTCTCAAGACCGAGCCTGCCGTCGCGCACGGCCTTGAGCGCGAGGTAGAGCGTCATCATCTTGGTGGTGGAAGCTGGATGCCAGGCTTGCGTCGGGTTCTCGCTCGACAGCACGGCGCCGCTCGCGGCGTCAACGACGATGCTCGTGCCGGCCTCAGCCGGGACGGCGGCAGCGAGGAACGTGGCGAGCGTGGCGCCGGCGGCGAGGCGAAACGAGATCATCGGCTGAGGTCTGAACCTGTCTTGGCGGGGCCTGGGGCTTCAACGCGACGCTTGCGGCATTTTCGAGACGGTGGACGACAATCCTGCCTCGCAGATGACGCATACCTACCCTTTGTCGGGTGATTTGCCTAGCGCTGCATGGCAGTCCAAAGCAATGGGACAGGTTTTCTCTCGGAGTTTCGGCGCGTGAGTTTCACCCTCTTGTGGATACCGGTGACGCTTGCCGCCTCGCTGCTGCAGACCGCACGCAACCTGACCCAGCGTTCGTTGACCGAGGTGATTGGCGTCGTCGGCGCGACGCAGGTGCGCTTCCTGTTCGGACTGCCTTTCGCGCTCATCTTCCTCGTCCTAGTCTGCCTCGGGAGCGGCAGCCTGCCGCCGCTCCCGGATCTGCGCTCCTTCGGCTTCGCCGTGTTCGGCGCGTTGACCCAGATCCTTGCCACGGCGTTGATGCTGGCGGCGATGCGCGAGCGCTCCTTCGCGGTGACGACCGCCTACACCAAGACCGAGCCGGTGCAGGTCGCGCTGTTCGGCACGGTGCTGCTCGGCGATGCGCTCGGCTGGCCGAAATTCGCGGCGATCGTCGTCGCCACCGCCGGCGTGGTGCTGATGTCGTGGAAGCCGGGCGACAAGCTGAGCGCCGCGGGCCTGCGTCCGGCGGCGCTGGGAATCGGCGCCGGCGCGGCCTTCGCGCTGTCGGCCATCGGCTTCCGCGGCGCGATCCAGGCCCTGCTGGACGGCCACTTCCTGATGCGGGCGACGACGATCCTCGCTCTCGGCCTGGCGCTGCAGACCCTGCTCCTGACGCTCTACATGCTCGTCGCCAACCGTCCGGCGCTGATCCTCAGTCTGCGCAACTGGCGCCGTTCGCTCGCCGCCGGCTTCCTTGGCGCCGCCGCCTCGCAGTGCTGGTTCCTCGGCTTCTCGCTGACCACTGCGGCCAATGTGCGCACACTCGGTCTGGTGGAGGTGCCATTGGCGCAGATCGCCTCGCGCCGGATCTTCTCGGAAGGTACGAGCTGGCGCGAGCTTGCCGGCATGGCGATGATCGTCGCCGGCGTTGGTGCTCTACTGCTGCTGGCGATTTAAAAAACCGAGCCACTTATTTGTCGCAGTCGCTCCTTACGCCCGAACCGACGGGCCTATGGAGATGGATGATGGCGGCTACCTATCACTACGTCGGAACCTACGACGAACGCATCTTCGAGCGGGAATTCCGGGACCGTTTCGGCAAGAAGCCGCGCTACAACGCCAACGCGATTCCCGACCTGCTGGTGCTGCTCCGCCTGATCAACAGGGACACCAGCATCACCGATGTCCGCTGGGCGGCCTATATGCTGGCGACCGTCGCCTGGGAGACGACGAGCCCGGTCACACAGTTCGTCCAGGCCAAGAACAAGAAGGGCAAGCCGCTGATCGACAAGGCCGGCAATGCGGTGATGCTCAAGCGTCGCGCCTGGCTGATGACGATGGCGCCGGTCGACGAGGTCGGCCATGGCAAGGGCCGCAAATATCACGAGCCGGTCAAGGTCGCGACGCTCGCCGACGGCAGCGTCCGCGTCACCGAGCAGGATGGCGACCAGTTCAAGATCACCGCAAGCGGTGCGATCTCGAAGCTGACCAAGGGTGCCAAGATGGGCACTGTCGATGGCGGCGCCGCGGTCAAGGCCTACAATGACGATACGGGCACCGAGCTCGCCTATTTCGGGCGCGGCTATGTCCAGCTGACCTGGTGGTCGAATTATGCCACGACCGGCGCCGCGATCGGGCAGGGGCTCAATCTGCTGCTCGACCCGGAACTGGTTAAGACCCCCGCCATCGCCTATGCGGTGATGTCGCATGGCATGCTCACCGGTGATGGGTTCGCCAATGGCCGGAAGTTCTCGACCTATTTCAGCGGCAAGTCCCGCAACTATGTCGGCGCGCGCGCCATGGTGAACGGATCCGACCACGCCAAGGACATCGCTGCGATCGCCGAAGTGTTCGAGGCGGTGCTGCTGGCGGCCGGACCGAACCGGCCCATCACCTTCGCGCCACCGATCGATTCCAGCCTCGCCGGCATGCCGCTGCCGGGAGCCCGGTTCACCAGCCAGTCGAGGTTCTTTCAATGATCGGCCGGTCAGTGGCCGCTGCTGCGGCCACCCTCATCTTTGCGGCCGGCGTCGCCATGGCGCAGCAGCCAGGCAGCGCGCAGCGCTGCGGCTGGCTCGACAATCCGAGCCCGGGCAATGCCTCGCTCTACGACAGGGACGGCGAGTGGACGATCGCCGTGCAGGGCGGGCATCAGGCGAAGGGCGACTGGCCGCCGCCCTACAAGGCGGGCGAATGGCGCAAGAGCGGCAATGGCAGCTATGGCTATGGCTGCGCCTGCATGACGGTGAAGGTGGACGTCGAGGAGAAGAACGTCATCGAGATCGTCTCGGCCAAGGCGCGCCCGCTGGCTGCGTGCCGGAAGGACAAGGCACTGTCGGAGGTCGAAAAGACGCTGCGCTAGCCTTGCGGGTCGGAAGTCGCGCGAGGGGGTCGCGCGACATCTCGTCATGTCCTGACCGCAGGGCCGGTCGGCGCTCGCTCGCCGCGGGCTCTTGATCCGCTTGACTTCGCCCGGTTTCGTTGGCCTTTCCTCGCACAGGAGGAATGCGCGCTTGACGGCTTGTGGCCACGGGTGCGTGGAGGCAGATGTAGTGTATCTGCACATTAACCAGGAGATGGCTATGAGCGCTGCAATCGTCGGCTGGGCCCACACGCCTTTCGGTAAGCAGGATACCGAGACCGTCGAGAGCCTGATCGTGCGCGTCGCCACCGACGCGCTGATCGATGCCGGCATCACCGCCGACCAGGTCGACGAAATCGTGCTCGGCCATTTCAACGCCGGTTTCTCGGCCCAGGACTTCACTGCCTCGCTCGTGCTGCAGGCCGACCCGGCGCTGCGCTTCAAGCCGGCGACCCGCGTCGAGAACGCCTGCGCCACCGGCTCGGCAGCCGTCCATCAGGGCGTGCGTGCCATCAAGGCCGGAGCGGCCAAGGTCGTGCTGGTCGTTGGCGTCGAGCAGATGACCACGACGCCCGGCCCGGAGATCGGCAAGAACCTGCTGAAGGCTTCCTATCTCGCGCAGGAGAGCGATGTGCAGGGTGGCTTTGCCGGTGTCTTCGGCAAGATCGCCTCGTCCTATTTCCAGCGCCATGGCGACCAGTCGGATGCGCTCGCCATGATCGCGGCGAAGAACCACAAGAACGGCGTCGACAACCCCTATGCCCAGATGCGCAGGGATTTCGGCTACGCCTTCTGCCGCGAGGAGAGCGAGAAGAACCCTTACGTCGCCGGCCCGCTGAAGCGGACCGACTGCTCGCTGGTCTCGGACGGCGCCGCCGCGCTGGTGCTCGCCGACGAGGAGACCGCCAAGAGCATGCGCCGCGCCGTCGGTTTCCGCGGCATCGCCCATGTCCAGGACTTCCTGCCGCTGTCGCGCCGCGACATCCTGAAGTTCGAGGGCGGCGCGCGCGCCTGGCAGCAGGCGCTGGCCGCTGCTGGCGTCGCGCTCGACGATCTCTCCTTCGTCGAGACGCATGACTGCTTCACCATCGCCGAGCTGATCGAATACGAGGCGATGGGCCTGACCAAGGAAGGCGATGGCGCCCGCGCCATCAAGGAAGGCTGGACCCAGAAGGACGGCAAGCTGCCGGTCAACGTCTCCGGCGGCCTCAAGGCCAAGGGCCATCCGATCGGCGCGACCGGCGTCTCCATGCATGTGCTTTCCGCTATGCAGCTCGTCGGCGAGGCGCCGGAGGGCATGCAGGTGAAGGATGCCCGCCTCGGCGGCATCTTCAACATGGGTGGCGCTGCCGTCGCCAACTACGTCTCGGTGCTCGAGCGGGTGAAGTGAGGCGAGGGGCTGCCGGCGAACTCACGTCGGCGGTCATCCAGAAATTGGCCGGAGGGGCGGCGTGATCATCTTCTTCGCGCTGCTGCCTGCCTATGTGCTGTCGATCTTCTATCGCTCCTTCCTGAGCGTGATCGCCGCGCCGGTGATGGGCGACCTGCGCATCGGGCCAGCGGAGTTCGGCATGCTCGGCGCCGCCTGGTTCATGGCTTTCGCGCTGGCGCAGTTCCCGGTCGGCTGGGCGCTCGATCGGCTCGGGCCGCGCCGGACGGTGGCGGTGACCATGGCGGTCGGCAGCGTCGGCGCCTTCCTGTTCGCGCAGGCCGGCAGCGCCAATACCGCCACAGCCGCGATGGCGCTGGTCGGAATCGGCTGCTCGCCGATCTTCATGTCGTCGCTCTATCTGTTCGCGCGGACGCAGGCGCCGGCACGCTTCGGCCTGTTGACCTCGATCTTCATCGGCCTCGGCTCACTCGGCAATCTGGTCGGCGCGGCGCCATTGGCGCTGGCGGCGCAGGCTTACGGCTGGCGTCCGACCATGCTCGCCTTTGCCGCAGCCTTCCTGCTAGCGACGGTGCTCGCGGCCGCGCTGGTGCGCGATCCGCCTGTGGTCACCGACGCCACGGGCAAGCATCAGGGCCTGCTGCAGGGATTGAGGAGCATCGTCGCGATCGGGCCGCTCTGGCTGCTCGCGCCGATCACACTCGTCGGCTACGCCATCATCGCGACGGCGCGGGGCCTGTGGATCGCGCCCTATATGACCCAAGTCCATGGACTCGACGGCATCGCCGCCGGCCATGCGACGCTGGGCATGGCGACGACCATGATCGTCGGCGCCTTCGTCTATGGCGGGCTGCAGAAGCGGGCGAGGCGCAGCAAAGCACTGGTCGCCTGGGGAACGGTTGTGACCGGGATCGGCTTTTGCCTGCTCGCTCTGTTCGGCGAGCGCTCGATGCTCGGGGCCGCTGCCCTGTTCGCGCTGGTCGGCGCGACCGGCTTCACCTATGCGATCCTGATGGCGCATGCGCGCGAGTTCTTCCCGGCGCATCTGGTCGGGCGTGGCATGACTTTCGTCAATTTCCTGTTCATCGCCGGGGCAGGGCTTATCCAGTGGGGCTCCGGCTGGTTCGTCGCGGCGCAGCGGGCTGCGGGGCAAAGCGCTGCGACTGCCTTCGCCAACATGCATTGGGGCTTCGCCGCGCTGCTGCTGATCTCGACCGCGATCTATCTCCTCACACCCGAAGCGAAGCCTCGCCCAGAAACGGCATGAGCGCCGCAAGAGTGGATGGCGATGACTGCCGCTGCGGGAAATGGCCCAGGCCTTCCAGGACACTGCGTCTGTAGGAGGCAGCGAACAGATGCTCCTTGCCTTCGGACGTGGCGGGTGCGTTGCAGGGGTCGGCTGCCCCGTGGATCACGAGGCTCGGCACGCGAATGACCGGGTCGGCGGCAAGACGCGTTTCGATGGCGTCGTAGGCCGGATCGCGCTCCGCCAGGCCCCAGCGCACCCTGTAGGAATGCAGGGTGACGTCGGCCCAGTCGGGGTTGTCAAAGGAGGCTGCGGTGACGGCGAAATCGGCCTCGGGGAATGTCCAGCCTGGATTCCAGATATCCCAAATGTAACGCGTGAATTCGCGCCGCTTGCGCTGAACGAGTTCGGCGCCGCGCTCCAGCGCCATCAGCCACTGGTACCAGTAGTTCTGGGCTTGCGTCAGTTCGAGCGATTGGCCGGGGTCGTTCGTGCCCCAGCCGACCGAGATCGCGGCGCAGGCCGTGATCCGCTCGGGCGCAAGGGCACTGGCGATATACGCAGCACGTGCCCCCCAGTCATGTCCTGCCACGGCGAAGCGTCGCAGGGCGAGGGCATCGGCTAGATCGAGCACGTCCTGACCAAGCGCCGCCAACTGGCCAGTGCACAAGCCGGTGTCCCGCCGAAAGCGCGTCGGGCCGAACCCACGCAGATACGGACTGATCGTGCGCCATCCCGCTGCGTGCAGATCGGGAAGCAGGCCATCCCAGGTGCGCGGATCGTCGGGCCAGCCATGCAACAGGATGATGGGAGAACCGTCTTCCGGGCCGCTGATCTCGCAGGCGATGGCGAGATCGGCCGTTTCGACTTTCCGTTGCATGAGCATGGCTCGCGTTCCATCGGGTGACGCAAAATGTCGACAAGCGCGACAGAATAGAAACGGATAAATCAGATGCCAGAGAGTGAGATTTGCGATAAATCCGGCTCATGTACGACATCGAGCTGCTCAAGAGCCTCGTCGCGGTGATCGACCACGGCGGTTTCACCCGTGCCGCGGAGCGTCTGAATGCCACCCAGTCGACGATCAGCGGACATATCAGGCGGCTGGAGGTCCAGGTCGGCTGCAGCCTTCTGCAACGCTCGACTCGCCGCTCGCCACGACCAACGGAAGAGGGCGAGATACTGCTCGGCTACGCGCGCCAGATCCTTGCCTTGCAGGAAGGTGCGCGCCGGCGGCTCTCGGGCGTGAATCTGGATGGCAGCTTGCGCATCGGCATGTCGGACGACTTCGCAAGTGGGCGCGGACTGACCCGTGTCCTCGCGGGCTTCGCCGCGCTGCACCCCGCGATAAGGCTGGAGGTCGAAATCGCGAACAGTCTCGATTTGATGGCCGGTGTGGCGGCCGGCCATTTCGATCTCACCCTGGCCAAGATGCGCCGCGCCGATGGTGGTGGAGAGGTGTTGTGGCGCAGCGAGCTGGTCTGGGCAGGCCGTGCCGAAATGGCGCGCATGGAGCCTTTGCCGCTGGTCCTGTTCCCAGCTCCCTGCGCTTATCGCGACCGCGCCATGGCAGTGCTGCGCGAGGCCGGCCGGGACAGCCGCGTCGTCTACACCAGCCCGAGCCTCGCAGGCATCCGTGCGGCGCTCGCTGCGGGACTGGGCATCGCACCTCTCGCAAACGATCTGCTCAACCAGGAAGGTCCGAGAATCGGCGCAGAATCAGGTCTGCCGAATCTCGGCCTGGTCGAAATCGTGCTGCATCGCAACGCCGATGCGAAGGATCCGGCCGCCGACGCGCTGGTTCACCTGTTGCGAGAGCACTGGCGTTTGTAGGTCGTCCTTGACGCCTCAAGCCTCGCCCGGCGCCCGCGCCGAGATCGCCAGGGCGTGCACGCTACCGGCGAGTTCCTCGGAGAGCGCTGCGTTGACCAGGCGATGGCGTTCGAGCCGGCTCTTGCCGGCGAAGGCGGGCGAGACGATCTCGACGCGGAAATGCGTCTCGCCGCCCTCGCGCCAGCCGGCATGGCCATGATGCTGGTGGGATTCGTCGATCACCCTGAGATGCTCCGGTGCCAGCTGCGCGGTGAGCTTGCCGGCGATCCGGTCGGCCATGGTCGGCATGGATGCTTCTTTCGTGAGGAGATGGAGCGCTGACGCCCCTTGGTGGCGAGAACACCCATTCGCGCTCGACGGTCAAGATCGAGCTTGTGCAGCGCTGCCTCATTGGAGCCGGATTCTCCCGGCTCTCATGTCGAAGCCCGCACTCGCGACCGGGGGCGATGCGGCGTGCGGCCGTTGAGTTCGAAGCGTGGAAATACTATCTAGGGGGCGTCCCGGCCGCTTCGGCTGAACCGGGTTCCTTAAGCAATCAGGGTCAAGCTGCCGCCAAGGCGATCGGCTTGCTGCAGGCGCGGAGCGATCCGCGCGGCGGTCGGCTTGTCGGCGCAGCGTTCAACCCGCATAACCATGAGACGATGAACTTCAGCTCGCGCCTTTTCGACCGGATCAGGATCGGCCCTTCCGAGGCGGAAGAGGTGGTCGAGGCCGATGCGCGTCTTTGCGATCATCCCGGTTGCACCAAGGCGGGCGAGTTCCGGGCGCCGATGGGACGGGGCAAGGAAGGCAAGTTCTTCCAGTTCTGCCTCGAGCATGTGAAGGCCTACAACGCCACCTACAACTACTTCGCCGGCATGAACGACGAGGCGCTGGCGGCCTATGCCAAGCAGGAGGAGATCGGCCACCGGCCGACCTGGAAGCTCGGAGTCAATGCCAGCGCAGCCCGGATGGCACAGCGCGGGCGCGAAGCCGGCGGGCCGGAGATGCAGGATGCCTTCAACCTGTTCCGTGGCCGCGCCGGCCGCGAGCAGGAACGGGCCGAGCCCAGAGTCGGTGTCCTCGCTAAGAAGGCGCTGGAGACGCTCGACCTCGACGAGAGCGCCGACCGCGCCGCGATCAAGGCGCGCTATAAGGAACTGGTGAAGCGCTTCCACCCCGACGCCAATGGCGGCGACCGCTCACGCGAAGGCCGGCTGCAGGAAATCCTCAAGGCCTACCAGACGCTGAAGAGCAACGGGCTGGCCTGACATGTCGCAGTCTGGACCGGGCTCGTCGGTCCCGATAGAAAACCGCGGACATATCAGTCGGCGGAGCACGTCATGACGATGGATTCGCAGGTGATCGCCCCCGCCGATGCGGAGGAGCGCCGACGCAAGCCGCCGGTCGTCGTCTATCCCAATGGTAGCCTGCCGGGTGCCGACATGGCGATGCTGGCGCGTGCCCGCCAGACCTTGACCAAGCGCGACGAGATCATTGTGCCGCCGCGCGAGGCCGGCAGTTTCCGGGTGCCGAAGGGCCACTTCTTTCGGGTCGTCAGCATCGAGGGGCCGCAGGTCGGCGACCTCAATCTATGGAACGCGGACGATCTCGACGAGCGCTTCTTCAGCGGCAAGACGCGCGCCCTGCACGCGACCCATGTCGGGCTGGGCGACCGGCTCTGGAGCAACCTGCCGTACCTCAGGCCGATGGCGACGATCACCCATGACACGCTCGGCTGGTACGGCTTCGACCAGGACGGCGCCGGCGTGCACGACGTGATCGGCACGCGTTGCGATCCCTATACCCACCGGCTGCTCGGCGATGGCGGCGACTACCATCATTGTTGCCATTCCAACCTCGCCCGGGCGCTGGGACAGGCGCGGGGGCTGCCGGCGCGCGAGGTCGAGCATCACGTTCACGACGTGCTCAACGTCTTCATGTGCACCGGCTTCACCCGGGACACGCAGCAATACTTCATGAAGGCGAGCCCGGTCCGGCCGGGCGACTTCCTTGAGCTCTTCGCCGAGATCGACCTGCTCGGGGCGATCTCGGCCTGTCCCGGCGGCGATTGCGGCCAGACCCATTCGAGCGACGTCGCCATCTGCCACCCGCTCAAGGTCGAGATCTACGAGGCCGACCCTGCCACGCTCGCGGGCTGGCGCTCGCCGCAGCGAAGCCCTTACGGGCGCAGTCACGGCGAGCAGGGCTGACGCCTGCCCTTTCCGTCACGGTCGGGCTTGTCCCGACCAGCCACGTCTACGCTTCGTTGATCAAACTCGGCGTTCAAGACGTCGATGCTCGCCACAAGGGCGAGCATGCCGCGCTGGAATAGCGTCGTGTTCATGGGTTCCGGGCGCGCCGCTTTGCGGCGCCCCGGAATGACGAACCCGCCTCAGTTCTTCAGCAGCGAGTTCATCCCGTCGGTGTCGAGATTGTCGGAGCCGCGCAGGCTGCTGCGCTCGGTCGAGCTCGGCTGGTCGTCCTGGCCGCCGCCCGAGGCGACCGAACCGCCGCCATCCGACGCCGGGGCCTGCCCGCCCGCGCCTGCCATCTTGCGCAGCAGGGCGCTGGCCTGGAGCAGCGCGGTCATGCTCGTCGCGGTGTTGTAGCTGTTCGGATCGTTCGGAGCGAGGCCACCCTGCTTGTGCAGGGCGATGCCGGCATTGCCGGCGTTGTAGAGCAGCGAGCCGGACGAGCCGCCGAGCGTGTCGCAGCGATGGCGCAGTTCGGCGGCATCGCCCTGCTGGCGCGTCGCCATGCAGCGGAAGCGGCTCATCACCTTCGGCCGGCCGGCCGGATGGTGGATCACCATCAGCGAGGGCGCGCCGCCGGTCGGGGTCGCTGCGAGCTTCACCGAACCATAGGTCGCTGTCGGATTGCCCTTCGCCTTGACGATGGCGTAATCGAGATTGGCGTTGAATTCGACCGGCTTGGGGTCGAGCTCGAATACCTTTGCGCCCTTGCCGTCCTGCGTCAGGAAATCCATGACGATGATGGCGCGCATCGGCGTCATCTCGCCGCTCTGCGGCAGGCAGTGATGGTTGGTGAGGACATAATCGCCCGGCAGCAGCTCGCCGGTGCAATGGGCGCCGGACTGCTTGCCGGTCTTGTTGTCCTTCAGGAGAATGTCGATGCGCCCGACGGGCTTGGCCATCCTGGCGAGCGGATCGCGCTGGTCGAGTTCCGCGATCGGCTCGAAGGCGCCCTTGTTGTTCTCGATATGGGTCGCGGCGTCGCCGGTGCTCTGCCGGCGCGGCATGCTGATCTTGCCGAAATCGCTGGGGTCGAAGCCCGAGACCTGGGCAGCGGCGGGCGCTGCGAGGACAAGGCAGGTGGCGCCGATCAAGGCAGCGCGGATGGTGCTTGCGGTCAAATGGGTCTGCAGCCAAGCGGGCATGCGCTTCTTCCTCTCCTCAGCGAATCCCTTGCGGCCCTGCCGGCTGCCGCCATACAGCGCGACCGGCGCCGACACTGTGGCGACAATCGAGCGGTTTCGGGACGATAGTCATCCGCACGCGCTTGGGGAAGCCTGAGCTCTTTTCGCGCCTGCGGAGGGCTGGGGAATGTGGCACGGTCAAAACTCCCTCAGCCCTCATCCTGAGGAGCCGCGAAGCGGCGTCTCCAAGGATGGTTCAGCTAGCTCGGAGCCATCTGGGTCATCCTTCGAGACGGCCCTGCGGGCCTCCTCAGGATGAGGGCTGCGGTTTTCGCGCCCTCAGCCCTTCTTCGCCGCGAGCCCGGCGACGTCGGCGATGATGCCGTCGAGTGCGAAGTCCTTCGGGGTATAGATGCGCGCCACGCCCATGTTCTTCAGCGCGTTCTCGTCATCGGGCGGGATGATGCCGCCGACGACCACGGGCACGTCCATGCCGGCGACGCGCAGGCGGGCGGTGACGTCGCGCACCAGCGGCAGATGCGAGCCGGAGAGGATGGAGAGCCCGATGATGTCGGCCTCCGTCTCCCTGGCCTGCGTCACGATCTCCTCGGGCGTCTGGCGGATGCCGCCATAGGAGACCTGCATGCCGGCGTCGCGGGCGCGCACCGCGATCTGCTCGGCGCCGTTCGAATGGCCGTCGAGGCCGGGCTTGCCGACGAGGAAGCGCGGTGGGCGGCCAAGGCGCTCGGTTGCCTTGGCAACGGCGGCCTTGACGGTGGCGAGCCCGGCGTCGTCGCCGAGCTTGGTGGTGTCGACGCCGGTCGGCGCGCGATATTCGCCGAAGATCTCGCGCAGCGTCTGGGCCCATTCGCCGGTGGTGACGCCGGCCTTGGCGCAGGCGATCGAGGCCGGCATGACGTTGCGGTCTTCTTTCGCCGCGCTGGCGAGCTCGGCGAGCGCGATCTCGACCGCCTTGCCGTCCCGCGCGGCGCGCCAGGCTTTCAGCCGGCCGACCGCCTCGATCTCGACCGAATCCGGCACGGTGACGACGGCGCCGTCGCCGGCCGAGAGCGGCGAGGGCTCGCTGGTGGTGAACTTGTTGACGCCGACGACGACCTGCTCGCCGCGCTCGATCGCCTCGATCCGGCGGGCGCCGTTCTCGACCAGCGCCTTCTTCATATAGCCGCTCTCGACGGCGGCGAGCGCGCCGCCCATGGCGTCGATCTTCGCCAGCTCTGCCAGCGCGGCGACTTTAAGTGCCTCGACCTTGGCGTCGATCTCCTTCGAGCCGTCGAAGATGTCGCCGAATTCGAGCAGGTCGGTCTCATAGGCCAGCACCTGCTGCATGCGCAGCGACCATTGCTGGTCGAAGGGGCGTGGCAGTCCTAGCGCCTCGTTCCAGGCCGGGAGCTGCACGGCGCGGGCGCGGGCCTTCTTCGACAGCGTCACCGCCAGCATCTCGATCAGGATGCGGTAGACATTGTTCTCGGCCTGCGGCTCGGTCAGCCCGAGCGAGTTGACCTGGACGCCATAGCGAAAGCGGCGGTGCTGTTCTTCCAGCACATTGAAGCGCTTCAGCGTGATCTCGTCCCAGAGATCGACGAAAGCCCGCATCTTGCAGAGCTCGGTGACGAAGCGCATGCCGGCATTGACGAAGAAGGAGATGCGCCCGACGACGCTGCCGAACTCCTCCGGAGCCACTTCCGGCCGGGCCCTGATCGACTCCAGCAGGGCGATCGCGGTCGCCAAGGCGAAGGAGAGCTCCTGCACCGGGGAGGCGCCGGCCTCCTGCAGATGGTAGGAGCAGACGTTCGTCGGGTTCCATTTCGGCAGTTCGCGGGCCGTGAACACGACGATGTCGGTGGTCAGCCGCATCGAGGGACGCGGCGGGAAGACATAGGTTCCGCGCGACAGGTATTCCTTGACGAGGTCGTTCTGGGTCGTGCCCTGCAAGGCGGCGCGGTCGGCACCCTGCTCATCGGCGGTGGCGATATAGAGCGAGAGCAGCCAGGCCGCCGTCGCATTGATCGTCATCGAAGTGTTCATCTGCGCCAGCGGAATCTGGTCGAACAGCGCCCGCATGTCGCCGAGATGGGTGATGGGAACGCCGACCTTGCCGACCTCGCCGCGCGACAGGACATGGTCGGGGTCGTAGCCGGTCTGGGTCGGCAGGTCGAAGGCGACGGAGAGGCCGGTCTGGCCCTTGGCGAGATTGGTCCGGTAGAGCTTGTTCGACTCGGACGCGTCCGAATGACCGGCATAGGTCCGGAAAATCCAGGGCTTGTCGCGCTGGATCTGTTTCCCGAGCGGATCGATCGCGTTCATGGTCGCTCCCTGCCGTGCCGTCTTGATGTGCTCGTGCAATCTCGATTGTTGCACTGCAGCGAAGATAACGCCAGAGGTTGGCAAAGGTCGTGTCAGACGTTCGGATAATGCGCGCGGTCATGCGCCAGGCCGGGTTTCTCGGCGGGGCGGAGGCGTATAGCGTCGCTCGACCTCATCTTCAGCAGAATCCGATGACGCAATCCTTCCCACCGCGGCCAGCCTTCGCCAGTTGGCTCTCGACCGGCAACAGCATCACCCAGCAGTTCATGGCGATCGGCGGGCGGCCGGATGTCGTCAGCCTCGCCGGTGGTCTGCCGGCGAGCGAGCTCTACCCGGTCGAGGCGATTGCCGCGGCGCAGGAGCGCGCGCTGACGCGCTGGGGCACGCAGATCCTCGAATACGGCGCGATCGAAGGCTTGCCAGCGCTGCGCGCCGCGATCGCCGAGCGCTTCAGCGCTGCCACCGGACGCCGCTTCGGGCCGGAGAATGTGCTCCTGACCACCGGTGCGATGCAGGGGCTCGACCTCGTCGGCAAGGCGTTGGTCGATCCCGGCGAATTGATCCTGTCGCAATTCCCGACCTATCTCGGTGCGCTCGATGCCTGGCGCCCGCGCATGCCACGCTATGAGAGGCTCGACTGGAGCCTGCAGGCGCCGGGCCACGATGCGGCGCTGCGACAGGCCAAATTCGTCTATGCCGTGCCGAACTACTCCAATCCGACCGGCGTGCTGGTGCCGCAAGACGAGCGCGCCGCCTTGCTCGACAAGGTCGAGGCGGCCGGGACCTGGCTGCTCGAGGACGACCCCTATCTGCCGCTGCAATTCGATGGGCCGGCCGGGCCGAGCATCCTCGCCCATCATGGGCAGCGCCATCCGAGCGGCGCCTATGCCGGGCCGGTGATCTATCTGGGCACGCTGTCGAAGAGCCTGGCGCCGGGTTTGCGTGTCGGCTGGGTCGTAGCCGAAGCCTCGCTGATCGCGACGCTGGCGCTGGCCAAGCAGTCGACCGACATCGCCTCCAGCCTGCTGACGCAGGCGATCGCGCTCGAGATGATCGAGAGCGATTTCGAGGCACAGCACATCCCGAAGATCGTCGAGACCTATCGCGAACGCCGCGATGCGCTCTGCGCCGCCGCGACGACGCATCTCTCCGACTGGTTCGAATGGGAGGTGCCGCCGGGCGGCATGTTCGTCTGGATGCGGGCCAAGGACGAGGCAATCGACACCGACGCGCTCTATGCCCATGCGCTGGCCGAGAACGTCGCCTTCGTGCCGTCGAGCGTGTTCGATCCGACTGGGGCGCTGAAGAGCGCGATGCGGGTCAATTTCACGCGCTCGCCGCCGGAGGTGCTGGTCGAAGGCGTGCGCCGGCTGGAACGCGCGGTGCGCCGCCTGCTCGCCGAGCGGCCCGGCCGGGCAGCCTGAACTAGATCAAAGAAAAACCGAGGAACCGCCGATGCCGACCCGTCTCGCCACGCCCGCCCATCCGCGCCTGCCGCAAGCCCTGATCGACGCCTGGCAGGCGGTGCCGAGCTCGGTGATCGCCGATCAGCTTAACGGCACCGGCCACGCCGATCCGGCGATCCGGCCGACGCGCCCGTTCGCGCCGGGCAAGCGTTTGGTCGGCCAGGCGATCACCGCCTGGTGCGAACCGGCCGATTACGGGCCCGTGCATCATGCGATCAGCGTGGCCGAGCGCGGCGATGTCATCGTGGTCGCGGCTGGCGGGCGCAAGGATGCGGCGATGATCGGCGACCTGCTTGGCGGTGCCGCAAGGCGCAAGGGCATTGCCGGTGTCGTCGTGGACGGCGCGGTGCGCGATGTCGGGCCGGTATCGCAATGGCCGGACTTCGTCTTCTTTTCGCGCTGGATCATGCCGCGCGGCCCGTCCTCCATGGAGCGCGGGATCGTCAACGGGCCGATCGTCTTCGGCGGCGTCGCCGTCCAGCCGCATGACCTCGTCGTCGGCGACGATGACGGCCTCGTCTTCGTGCCGCATGGGCTGGTCGAGGCCAAGCTTGCGCCCTGCCTGGCGCGGGTGAAGGCCGAGGCCGAATGGGAGGTGCTGCTCGCCGGCGGTGCCTCGACGGTCGAGACCTTCAAGGTGCCGCCGATGGAGAAGGCCTGACCGGCCTCTAGAAGCTCTCGACCCAGGGCCTGAGCTCGACCTCGAGCGACCAGGCGCTGCGCGGCTGCCGGAGCACGTCGAGATAGCTCTGGGCGATGGCGTCCGGATCGAGCGTGTTGTCGCTCGTATCGGGGTGGCGGCTGCTGCGCACGGCGCCGTCTATGACGAAATGCGCGACATGGATGCCCTTCGGCCCGAGTTCGCGCGCAGCGCTCTGGGCAAGGCCGCGCAAGGCGAACTTGCCCATGGCGAAGGGCGCCGACAGCGCAAACCCCTTGATGCCGGCGGTCGCGCCCGTCAGCAGGATGGCGCCGCGGCCATGCGGCAGCATGCGTTTCGCCGCCTGCTGCGTTACCAGAAAGGCGCCATAGGCGGTGACCGCGAGCGCCTGCGCGACCGCCGCGGGATCGAGCTCGGCGATCGGCCCACGCAGGCGACCGCTGGCGTTGTAGATGACCACGTCGGGCTCGCCGATCTTAGCGTCCGCCGCTTCGAACAGATTGGCGACGGCAGTCGGATCGGACGCATCGACCTGGAAGGCCGCAGCGCCGGTCTCGGCTGCGAGCGCGGCGAGCTTCTCGGTATTGCGAGCGGCGAGGCCGACCTTGACGCCTTGCGCCGCCAGGGCGCGGGCGACAGACGCACTGATGCCGGAGCCGGCGCCGACGATCAGGGCGCTGCGATAGGGCAGGGAGGTCATTGCGAGGTCTCCGTTCAGGCGGTGGCTGGGATCGGCTTGGCCTCGCCGCCGCGCATCATGATGCAGAAGCCGGCGGCGAAGAGGCAGAGCGCGCCGGCGATGAAGAAGGCCGGCAGGTAGCTGTCATAGACGGTGCGGCTGAAGCCGGCGCCATAGGCGGCGAAGGCGGCGCCGAGCTGGTGGCCGGTGAAGACCCAGCCGAAGACGAGCGTCGCCTTCTCGCCGAAGCGGTCGGCGGCGATCTTGATCGTCGGCGGCACGGTCGCGACCCAGTCGAGCCCGTAGAAGATCGCGAAGATCGAGAGGCCGTAGAAGGAGAAGTCGGTGAAGGGCAGGAACAGCAGCGAGAGGCCGCGCAGGCCGTAATACCAGAACAGCAGCCAGCGGCTGTCATAGCGGTCCGAGAGCCAGCCGGAGCCGACCGTGCCGAGGAAGTCGAAGATGCCGATGACTGCGAGCACGCTCGCCGCCGTCACCGCCGCCATGCCGTAATCGCCGCAGAGCGCGACGAAATGGGTCTGGACCAGCCCGTTGGTGCTGGCGCCGCAGACGAAGAAGGTGCCGAACAGAATCCAGAAGGTGCTGGTCTTCGCCGCGTCGCGCAGAGCGACGATCGGCGAGGCGAGCATTGCCCCGAGGCTGGCGGCTTGCGGCGGCGCCGGCACGATCTGCGTTCCGCCAAACGGGGCAAGGCCGACATCGGCAGGTCGGTCGCGCATCAGAGCAAGGATGCCGACCGCCGCAAGCGCGATCATGCCGAGCACGAAGGTCATGGCTGCGCGCCAGCCGACCTGCTCCGTCAGCGCTGCGAGCAAGGGCAGGAACACGAGCTGGCCGGTCGCGGTGCTGGCGGTGAGCAGGCCGACGACGAGGCCGCGGCGCTGCACGAACCAGCGCGTCGCGACGGTGGCGCCGAGCACCATGGCGGTCAGGCCCGTGCCGAAGCCGAGCACGAAGCCCCAGAGCAGCACCAGCTGCCAGAGCTGCGTCATGAAGAAGGAGCCGATGATGCTTGCCGCGATCAGGCTGAGCGCCACCATGGCGACGGGGCGGACGCCGAAGCGGTTCATGAAGGCGGCGGCGAAGGGCGCCATCAGTCCGAACAGCAGCAACCGGACCGCCAGCGCCGAGGAGATCTCGGAGGTCGCCCAGCCGAATTCCTTCTGCAGTGGCAGGATCAAGACGCCAGGCGCTCCGACGGCGCCGGCGGTGACCAGCATGGTCAGGAAGGTCACGGCTGCGACGGCCCAGCCGTAATGGATGCCGCGGCGGGCGAAGGCGGCGGCGAGGCCGATGGGCTTTTGCTGGTCTGCGAAGTCAGTCGGCATCGGGCGTTCCTCTGTTGCGGGTATATACCCGTATATGTTTCAGAAAATCACAGCGAATCGAGCGCGGCGTGGAGCTGCCGCATGAAGTCGGCGCCGAGGCGGTCGTCGAGGGCTTTCTGGGCGGCGTCCCAGAGGGGGGCGCCGTCTTCCAGAACCTTGTGGCCGGCCTCGGTCAGAGAGACCGTGGCCTCGCGCTGGTCCTCGCCACGGCCGAGTTCGACCAGACCCATCTTTTCGAGCACGCGGACATTGCGGCCGACAGTCGAGCGATCGAGCTCGACGCGGCGGCCGAGCGCGGTCAGCGTCACCGGCTCGACGCGGGCGATCGAGCGCATCAGACTGAACTGCGCGATGTTGACCCCGACCGGAGCGATCGTCTCGTCGTAGAAGGCGATCATCCGGCGGGAGGCGGAGCGCAGCGTGGTGCAGATGCAGGGAACCGACATTGGTGCGGGTATATGCCCGTTACGGAATGAACGCAAGGGGCGAGCGACGAATACATGAGCCTTCGGGTGTCATCCCGGAAGAGCCGCGCAGCGGCTGCGATCCGGGATCCATGCCGGAACCTTCATCGGATCTGTTCCAGAATGGATCCCGGGTCTCGCTTCGGTCGCGCGGGATGACTCGATTCTAGAATTGTAACAGGGAGCTAGTTCCGCCCTTCCGGCAGGCGCGGCAGCGGCAGGAACTCGACGCCTTCCTCGTGCAGCATCCGGGCGTCTTCAGCGCTGGCCTCGCCATAGATGGCGCGGCTTTCGCTCTCGCCGTGATGGATCTTCAGCGCCTCCTCGGCGAAGCGCTTGCCGACAGGCTCGGCATTGGCGGCGACATGCTCGTGCAACGCCGTCAGCATGGCACGAAACGCCATCTCCTTCTCGCCCATCAAGGCTGCTGGCTGCGGTGCCGGGGAGGGGACGGGGGCAGGCGAGGGGGCCGAAGCCTCCGGCGCTGGCGCTGCCAGCCGCGGGCCACGATCCGTCCGCGCCACGGCAGGCGCCATCACGGCGCGCTCGACCTTGGCGCTGTCGCAGACCGGACAGGTGACGAAGCCGCGCTTCGCCTGCTCGTCGAAACTGGTGGAACTCGCGAACCAGCTCTCGAACTCGTGGGCATTGTCGCAGATCAGGGTGTAACGGATCATCTCAACTCAAAGCCGGCGGTGAGGGCGGCAGATAGGGACGCAGCCGTCCACCGGCAACTTTCACGCTCATTCGGCCGCATCGAGCTGCGGCGTTTCACTCTTGCGCGTCGCGACCGCGAAGGAGCGGGTGTGGCGCAAGGTCGGAATGCGCTGGCGGGCGTCCGCGACCAGAGCAAGATCGATCTCTGCCATGATCAGCCCGGGCTCGTTGCCCGCCTCGGCCAGCACGCGGCCCCAGGGATCGACGATGATCGAGTGGCCATAGCTCTCGCGGCCGTCCTCGTGCAGGCCGCCCTGCGCCGCCGAGACCATGAAGGCGCCGTTCTCGATGGCGCGGGCCCGCTGCAGCACCTGCCAATGCGCCTCGCCGGTCTGGCGGGTGAAGCAAGCCGGCGCGGTCAGCATGAAGACGCCGGCCTCGGCCTCGGCCCGGTAAAGATAGGGGAAGCGGACATCGTAGCAGATCGACATCCCGACCAGCCCCCAGGGCGTCTCCACCAGGGTTGCCTGGTCGCCGCCGGTGAAGGTGTTGGATTCGCGCCAGGTCTCGCCATTGGGCAGGTCGACGTCGAAAAGGTGGATCTTGTCGTAGCGCGCGACGATCTTGCCGGCTGGATCGATCATATAGGCGCGGTTGGCGATCTTTTCGCCGGCCCTGACCGAGAGCGAGCCGATCTGCAGCCAGACCTTGGTTTCGCGCGCCGCCTGCCGCAGGCCGGCCAATACCTCGTGCTCACCCTCGCTCTGGCTGATCTCGCGCAGGCGCTTCGTATCGCGCTCGCAGAGATTGGTGACCTCCGGCGTCTGGACGAACTGCGCGCCGGCCGCCGCCGCCTCGCGGATCAGGCGCACCGCATCGTCGCGATTACGCAGGGGATCACGCGTCGAGCGCATCTGGACGCAAGCGGCGGTGAAGCGCGGGCTGGTCATCGGGCTCTCCTCAGGCGGCCTTCAGCAGCGGGTCGAGCTCGCCGCGGGCATCGAGCGCGTGCAGATCGTCGGAGCCGCCGACATGGCGTCCGTCGATGAAGATCTGCGGCACGCTGGTCCGCCCGCCGGCCTTGGCCGTCATCTCCTGGCGCAGCTCCGGCTTGCCGTCGACGCCGATCTCATCGAAGGCGACGCCCTTCTTCGTCAGCAGGGCCTTGGCGGCATGGCAATACGGGCACCAACCCGTGGTGTAGATCGTGACCTGCGGCATCAGCCTATCCTGAAAGAATGCTTCGACGAGCAATATAGGGAGCCGTCACGCTTCCGTCACGACCCGGGCGAAGGTCAGCACGTCGACCGCGCTCGCCCCGCCGCGCAGCAGGGCGCGCGACGCCGCATTGACGGTCGAGCCGGTGGTCAGCACGTCGTCGACGAGCAGGATGCGCCGTCCCTCGATCAGCGGACGCATCGCCGGCAGCACCTTGAAGGCGCCTTGCAGGTTCTCGGCGCGCTGCGCTTTCGTCAGCCCGACCTGCTGCTTGGTGCGCTTGACGCGGGCGAGCGCCTGCGGCGCGAAAGGGCGGCCGGATTGGCGGGAAATCGTCGCGGCCAGCGCTGCCGCCTGGTTGAAGCGCCGCGTCCATAGGCGGAAGCGATGCAGCGGCACGGGTACGATGAGATCGGCATCGGCGATCAGTTCGCGGCCGGCCTGAGCCATCATCCGCCCGAGCATCAGCGACAGCTCGGTGCGATCGCCATATTTCAGCCGGTGCACGAGCTCGCGCGCCGTGCCGTCGAAGCGGCAGGCAGCGCGCGCCCTTGCGAAGACGGGCGGGTCGGCGATCGCAGCCGGCGAGACCAGCCCCGGTCCAAGATCGACCTCGAAGGGCGTGCCGAGCCGCTCGCAATAGGGCCGCTCGATCAGGCCGAGCCCGGCCCAGCAGCGGGCGCACAGGCCCTGCGCCTCGCTTGTGGCCGCCCGGCAGCCGACGCATGAGGGCGGGTAAACCAGGCCTATGGCGCTGGTGACGCCAGTTCGCAGCCAGCCGCCTCCGCGCTGCAGCCAGCGCATGGAGAGGGCTTTTCCCGTCTTGTCTGGATTTTCGGAAAGGCTCATGCGCGGCGGCGATCGCGAAGAGCGCATCTTCGCTTTCTCGTGAGCGGGGCAAGGCGGCCCCTGCCATTCCCTGCCATCTTGCCTATCTTGCTTGCGACGGCTCCGGCCCGCTTGACGGCGACCGGGGCCATGGATGCTTCCCCCGGCCTTGCGGCCGTTTCGCGACAAGGATCGCCACGATGAGCCATGCCTCCTCCGCCAAGCTGTTCACGCCGTTCCGCCTCGGCGATCTCGAGCTGAAGAACCGCGTCGTGATGGCGCCTTTGACGCGCAACCGCGCCAATAAGCATGATGATGCCCCGAACGCGCTCAATGTCGAGTATTACCGCCAGCGCGCCGGCGCCGGGCTGATCATCACCGAAGCCACGCAGATCTCGCAGCAGGGCCAGGGCTATATCTGGACGCCCGGCATTTATCGCGACGCGCAGGTCGTTGGCTGGAAGGCAGTGACCGACGCCGTGCACGAAGCCGGCGGGCTGATCTTCGCGCAGCTCTGGCATGTCGGCCGCGTCAGCCATGTCTCGCTGCAGCCGGGCAACCAGGCGCCGGTCGCGCCCTCGGCGGTGCTGGCCAAGACCAAGACCTACATCGAAAGCGGCTTCGCCGAGGTCTCGGAGCCGCGCGCGCTGGCACTCGACGAGATCCCCGGCATCATCGCGGATTTCGTCAGGGCGACCGAGAACGCCAAGGCGGCCGGCTTCGACGGCATCGAGCTGCACGGCGCCCATGGCTACCTGCTCGACCAGTTCCTGCGCGACGGCTCGAACCAGCGGCAGGACGCCTATGGCGGCTCGATCGAGAACCGGGTGCGGCTGACGCTGGAGGTGATCGACGCGGTGACCAGGGTATTCCCGAAGGAGCGCGTCGGCATCCGCATCTCGCCGGTGAGCCCGGCCAACGACGCCCGTGATTCCGATCCGCAGGCGCTGTTCGGCCATTTGGTCGGCGAACTCGACAAGCGCGGCATCGCCTTCATCCATGTCGTCGAGGGTGCGACGCGCGATGCGCGCGACTACCTGCCCTTCGATTATCAGGCGCTGCGCAAGGCTTTTCGCGGCGCCTACATCGCCAATAACGGCTTCACCCGCGATCTCGCGATCGAGACGGTGGAGAAGGGTGAGGCCGATCTCATCGCCTTCGGCCGGCTCTTCATCGCCAATCCCGACCTGCCGGAGCGGCTGAAGCTCGACGCCCCGCTCAACACGCCGGATGTCGCGACCTTCTATGGCGGCGACGCCAAGGGCTACACCGATTATCCGGCGCTGGCGCCGGGCGAAGCCGTGCAGGCCGCGGAATAGGCGGACAGCGACCACATGCGGACGGGCTCGACCCGTCCGCAGCTTTTTCGCCGTCGACTGCACGGAAGGGGTTGCGGCGCATGCGACTGGCGACTATACGGACGGCCTTGCCGCTCTGCTCCCTTCGTCTAGCGGTCTAGGACGTCGCCCTCTCACGGCGAAAACAGGGGTTCGAGTCCCCTAGGGAGCGCCATCCGTCTGGCTAGCGCATTGATTATCCTTTCTTTTTCTGGATTTTTCCCAAACCTCTCGGCTTGGGTTTGGGAATGTTTGTTCGTGCTGCGTGCTCAAGCCGAGTGACGGCGGCACGCGCGAGGCGCTGCTGATCGGCGTCGCGGGTGTAGCGTTCGGCCTCGGCCAACGTCTTGTGACCAAGCACCGCCATGATCTCATTGGCACTGCACCCCGCCTCGGCGAGACGGCGGCCGGCGGCCTTGCGCAGGCCATGCGGCTGACAGCGCAGGGGAAGGCCAGCATCGGTGATGGCGTCCCGTAGGAAGCCGCTGAAACCATCGACGGTGTGACCCTGGCCGTACTCGGTCGAGATGATCACCATGTGCTCGCGAGGTGCGGCGGCAAGTACGGCGGCGAGGTCGCGGTGCAGGGCGATCGTCAGCTTCGCGCCTGTCTTCTGCTGCACCACCTTGATCCAGCCCGGCCCGGTGTCCGCCCATGTCATGCGGTGCACGTCGCTACGGCGCTGGCCGGTAAATAGCATCAGCGCGAACACGAGCCGCTGCTTCGTCCCGATCGGCCAGCGCTTCTCGAACTGAGCAATCTCGTCATCGGTCCAAGCCGGGATCTCCTTCGACTTCGGGCGCTTGATCCCGAAGGAGGGATCGGACTTCAGCCAGCCGAGCAGGATGGCGTGCTTGATCAGGATGCGGAGCTTCTTCAGCGTGTCGAGATAGGCGCCGGGCTTCTCCGCCAACGGCTGCAGGAAAGCGGTGACCACGCGCTCGCGGGTCAGGCCCGAGACGGTGCGATGACCATGCTTCTCGCGGATACCGTCGAGCCGAGAGATGTAGCCCGCCTTCGTGGTCTGGCGCAGGCTGGCATAGGATTCTGAGCGCATGTAGGAGGAGATCAGCGCGCCGATGGTGCCGGGGGCATCCTTAGTCGGGGCGGGCTTCGCCGCAGTCACCTCGCCGGACAGCGCGTTCGCATAGGCCTCGCGGAACTCGTCGGAGCCGATTGGGCCGGGCAGGGGAGTGCGCGGGCCTTTGCCGCGGCGGAAATAGAGCCGCTGCTTGCCGTGGCGATCGTCGAAGCTCTCGACATAGAGCGGGCGGTTACGCGGCATCGACATCGCTCCATGTGTCGTCGGCAACGGCCTCGCCACCTTCGACCGGCAGGCAGTCGATCGCGGCGTCCAGCGCCCGCACGTCCCAAGCCTTCCGCCGCTCCCCAATCAGCCTGGGCGACGGCATCATGCGCCGCCGCACCAGATCATCAAACAGCGCGGGCGAGACCGAGCAATAGGCCGCAGCAGCCTCCCGGCCGATCAGCCGGGGAGCAAGCGTTGGAGGGAGCGCGGTCTGCCGGGCCATCGTCAGGCCGCCGCCTTGCGGGCGACGCCGTTGAGCAGCGCCAGTAGTTGCTCGACATGGGCGATGTTGCGCTTCGCCACCTCGGGCGGCTGGTCCAGCACGAGATGCGCGTGAAGGTCAGCCACGTTCGCGCGGACGCTAGCGGGATTGGCGATGATCTTCGCCAGCTCGGCGCTGCGGTCATCGACCTTGCGGCTCTCGGTGGCGTCGGGAACGATGGCGTTCGCCAGCGCCTCCCGGCCCTTATCGGTGATGAAGAGGACATAGCCCCTCAGCGTCGGAATCCTGGTGACGAGCTCTTCTTCAACCAGCGCTGTCACGAAGTTCGGGACGCTTCGAGGGGAGATCCCGGCGATCTCAGGAATTTCGTGGTCCGGGGCCTCGGGGGCATCAACCAGATGCTCCAACAGCGCCTTGCGCGGTGCGGATATGAGATTGGAGGTCACGACTGCGCCTCCGATCCCTGCTGCCGCTTGAGCTCTGCGAGCATGTCGAGCTTGCAGGCCTCGTCGAAGTACACGTCGGCCATGTCGGTCATAGCGTGGGCGAAAAGCGGGATCGCCTGGGGGAAGTGCCGCGCGTTCGCGCAGAGCATTTCCAGATAGGCCAGCGGGTTGTCCTGCGCGGCGGCGAGGATGCGGTCGGTGAACTCGGCCTTCCATGTGGCGATGGCCGGGTCAGCGGCTATCTCAGCGGCAACTCGTGCAGCGAGGTCGTCGTGGGTTTCGGCCTTGGGCCCCGCATGCATAGCGACGGTAGCCTTGAGCGCGTCGCGCTCTAGCTGGCGGGGATCAAGTGGATTCGGGTCGTTGGCGGGCTTGTGTGTCATGGCGGTCTCCGTTGGTGGTAGGAGACATATAGCCATATCGGCTTAGTATGTGTCAACATGGTTAGCGCGGCGTTTCCATTTCTCGCGCCAGTGGTCCGGGTGCTTATCGACCAGAGTTTCGCTAAATCGGATCTGACCAGGGTCGAATATCGCGGTCGACACTCTGCCCAAGCGCTCCACCTTGAGGCCGCGGATAGGACTGCCCGACAATGGGCGAAGGGTGAAAAGTCCTTCCTTGGTGTCAGTCCCAAGTATGCCAAACCGCTCTTGCAATGACCCGTCTTCTCTAATTAAAGCCAGAACCATCCTGTCTATAAGTGAACGAGGGTCTGTATCCGTAGGCATTATAATAATCTTTATGAGATCATTTACTTGTATGATTGGATAGAAATCATCAGTCTTGATCTCAACCCAAATTGAATTTTCAGAATCTACAGCGTCTAGTTCGAATTGCCGTTCCCGACGATCGTCAGACCACTTCTCAAAGGAGTTGATCTCGCCGCGATCAGACAGCCATCCAGATATTTTGACGATGTTCAGCTTCTCTTTGTGAAGGAATAAGTCGCTGGCGGGAACCTTCAAAGCGTCTGCAAGCTTCTCCGCCCATTCGACAGTGAGTTTTATTTTCCCGCGTTCAAGCTTTGAGATCGTTATCCAGTGTGAGCCCACGCGCTCCGCGAGTTGGGCTTGGGTTAGGCCTGCCGACTTGCGGGCGGCGGCAATTCGGTTGGTTAGGTCAGCCACAGGTACCTCGTTCGCTTCCGCTTTTGTAAGCCAACGGGGCCACGGCTGCACAGCCTAAATGGCTAAGTTCAGATTGATCGCCGCGCCAGATGCGTATATAGCCGATTAGGTTATATCGTGCAGGAGATTGGCATGCTGCCTCAAGAATGGCGAAGGGCATCCGGGTTATCCCAGGCCGAAGTTGCAAAGCTGCTTGGGCTCGAGGGCAAAAACCCGTCACGTACCTGGCAGCGCTACGAGACGGGTGAGCGCCAGCCCCGGCCGAATGTGATCGTCGCCGTTGAACGAATCAGCAAGGGCAAGGTCACTGCACGCTCGTGGGAGATGGTGAGGACGCAGCGCGAGAAGGCGGCCTGATAAGTGCCGTCGGCGCCCGACCAGTCGAGCGGCAAGGTGGCGCGTATCCCGCGCCGCCGAATGACCGTTCGTCGGCGCGCGTCTATCCGGATGGCTGAGCTCTACCGCCTTGCAATCTTCCGCCACCAGTTCGGTGTCAGCTTATCGCCTGATCAATGGGCTTTCGCTCTCGCTGCGACCCTCGCGAGCGCCCCTGCTGAAAAGGTCCGGTATGGAAAACGAGGGCAATCCTATCAGTGGCACGGCTTAGACGGCGCCTCCCTGTTCTATTGGATTGAGGAGTGTCGGTTAGGCCGCTTCAGCCTTGAAGAGGTCACGACCATCATGGCCGCGGTGGAGCGTTGGCGAGAGCGCAACGGGTTCACCCTGATCAGGTCTGATGTTCTCGCGCGCATGCTCTCGGTCACTGCTGAAGAGCGATGGCTTTGCCGCATCACGACCATCGGGGCGATCGACGAGACAGCCCAAGAGCGCGAGGCCCGCGCCAGGACTGACAAGAACACACGCGAGCGGGAGCGGAATAGGACGAAGCGAGCGGGCAAGCACAAGCCCCGAGCGGTCTATCTTGATCAATCCCTTTCGGCCCGAAAGCCGTGGGAGGTCGAAGGTATCAGCCGCGCGACCTGGTACCGCCGCCAGCGTGAGACAAGTGTGTTGCCATGCGTATCTATAGATAAAGGGACGGCAACAAACCTGTCTCACGAACCGGAACGCCCCGCGAACACCGACGAGGCGGCGGCATGACGGTCTCACCTGCAGCGCTCCGAAACATCGCTCTGCCCCAGCGTCGAGCTGGCGGCGCTGCGCGCCATTTTCTTTCCGATGAAGAGGTGATCATGCCGACGGTGGATCTGGATTTCTGGCAGTTGCAGTCTCGGCGAGATCGGGCGTTGAGCGAGAGCACGAAGGTGCTGCTGGCGGAGATGGCCTATCACTTTCGCTACGGCATGGATCGGATGCCACAGAAGCACTACGCGACAGTGCTTGGCTGGTCGGATCGCACCGTGCGTGCGGCCGTTCGGCAGGCCGTGGAAGGTGGCTGGCTTGTCAGCGAGCGCGTCGAATACGGCGAGAGCAACCGCTACCAAGCGAAGCTGCCAGCGAGGTTGTCATGACGAAGCTGCCGAAATCCGTTCGTCGCCGTCTGGCAGCGAAGCAGGAGGTTATCCGCGCCGCACGGAAAACCGCTCCTGTCGTGGTGCAGATCGACGTTGGCCATGTCGTGCGGAGCCCGGATGGCGTGGTGCTCGCCGGCCCCTTCGCGACGAACGCCGAGGCGTGGCGCGCACTGGACCGGATCGAGCGCCAGCCGGTCAGCCCTCAGGAGGAGAAGACGGACTGGCTGTGGCGGCAGCGGGTCGAATCACACCGTCTGCTCTGATTTGCATTGATGCATGAAAATGCCCGTAAATCTTGCAGATTTGCAAATCAGAACGAAACGTGATTCTGTCCGGCCATGTGGCCATGGACCTCGCGCAAAGACGCTGCTGCTGACGACGCTAAGTCGCTGGACGCGCTTGCGGAGTTTTTCGCCGCGGCTGGCGCCACGTCCTCCGCCATCGCCGTCACGCCCCTGAAAGCGCTTGAATGCGCGCCGGTCGCTCGCGCTGTTTCGGTTCGATCCGAGACGCTAGGCGTGCTGCCGCTGCACCTGTACCGGCGGCTTGAGGACGGCGGGAAGGAACGCGCCGATCATCCGCTCGCGGATCTGCTGAGCAACCGCCCGAACGGCTGGACCAGCGCCCCGCAGTTCCTGATGGAGATGGAGCGGGACACGCTCCTGAACGATGCCGGCGCCTTCGCGGTGGCGAATCGGGTCGACGGCGGGCGCATCCACGAACTGATCCGGCTGAAGCCCGAGACGGTGACGGTGGAGACGGATTTCGGCGGCGAGCCTCGGTATCTCGTCAGCCAGCGAGGCGGCGGGCAGCGGACCTATCGCTGGCAGGACATCCTGCACATCCCCAACATCGGCGGCGTCTGCCCGATCAAACAGGCGCGGGAGGCGATCGGCCTGTTCCGCGCGATGGAAGGCCATGCCGGGCGCATCTTCGCCAACGGCGGCCGGCCCTCTGGCGTGCTCAAGGCGACGCGAAAGCTCAGCCCGGATGTCATCGCCCGGCTTAAGGCGTCATGGAGCCGGGCGCATGCCGGTGACGAGAGCGGCGGCACGGCCATCCTCGAAGACGGCATGGACTGGCAGGCGCTGTCCTTTAGTTCGGTCGACAACCAATTTCATGAGCTTCGCGGGTTTCAGGTCACGGAGATCGCCCGCGCGCTCGGTGTGCCGCCGACACTGATTTTCGACCTTGGTCGCGCCACCTGGGCCAACGCCGCCGAGATGGCGCAGGCCTTCCTGACCTTCACGCTCCTGGCCCGTCTGCGGCTGTGGTGCGGCGCGGTCTCCCGCCTGCTCTCCCCCGAGGAACAGCGCGAGCTCGTGCCGGAGTTCGTGGTCGATGGCATCGTTATGGCGGACATCGCCAAGCGCTTTGCGGCTTACGCCTCCGCAATCTCCAGCAAGATCCTGAACCCCAATGAGGTCAGGTCGATGGAGAACCGCCCGCCCTATCCAGGCGGCGATCGCTTCGAAAACCCCAACACCACCAGCGGCGCGAACATCGTTCCCGCGAAGAACGATGTGGAGGATGCCGCGTGATCGCGCTCGAGCTGAAAGCCTCTGTCTCGGTCGACGAGGCCGGCGCCATCACCGGCATGGCGTGGCCCTTTGGCACGCCCGATCGCATGGGCGATGAGATCATGCCCGGCGCGTTCAAGAGCGCGAAGGCGCCGCTGCCGCTGCTGGCCTTCCACCGTCCCGACGATCCGATCGGCGTGTGGGAGTCGATCACCGAAACCCCGAAGGGCCTGGCGGTCTCCGGCCGACTTCTGGTCGACGACCTGGCCCGAGCCCGCGAGGTCCGCGCGCTGGTCAAGTCTGGCGCCGTCACCGGGCTTTCGATCGGATTTATGACCAAGAGCGCCACCGCCCGTCGCGGTGGCGGCCGGACCATCAAGGCCGTCGAGCTCGTCGAAATCTCGCTCGTCAGCGTTCCTGCCCATCCTAGCGCCCGCGTGAGCAGCGCCAAGACCGCCGCAGAGGCAATCCGCATTGCCGAAGCGATCAACCGCGCCTCTGCGGCGCTCAGAGCATAGGAGCTTCCCGTGAAGCACGTTTCCCGCCGCGCCCTGATGGCCGGTGCAATCGAACTCAAGGGCGACGATGACGATCCGGTCGCGTCCGTCACCAAGGCGCTCGGCGATCTGACCAAGACGGTGGACGATCGCCTGAAGGCCGTCGAGACCAAGGCGGACACCACCGCGCTAACCACGCGGCTCGACGCCATCGAGGCGAAGATGAATCGCCCGGCCGGCGGTGACGCTGGCGACGAGGACGCTGGTGCTGCTGAAGAGCGGAAGGCGTTCAACGTCTACTTGCGCCGTGGCGATGCTGGCCTTGGCGCAGAAGAGCGCAAGGCGCTGGTCGTCGCGACGGATGCGACCGCCGGCTTCCTCGCTCCCACGACCTTCGGCAATGAGATCCTGAAGGCGCTGCGGGAGTATTCGCCGATCCGGCAGTACGCCAAGGTGATCCAGATCGGCGGGCGCGATGTCCGCTATCCGCGCCGCATCGGTTCGACCGCCGCGACGTGGGTGGATGAGGTCGCCAACCGCACCGAGTCGGCGCCGTCCTACGAGCAGGTGACGCTCACCCCCTATGAGCTCGCGACCTTCGTCGAGGTCTCCCGCCAGCTTCTGGAGGACAACGCCTACAACCTCGAAGGCGAGCTGGCGTCGGACCTGGCGGAGAGCTTCGCCATCGCGGAGGGCACCGCCTTCGCCACGGGCAACGGCACCGGCAAGCCGAAGGGCATCCTCGCCGCCACCGGCATCGCGGAAGTCGTCTCCGGCGCCGCCGCAACGCTCGGCACGGCTCCCGGCGATACCCTGATCGGCGTGTTCTCCGCGATCCCCACGGCGCATGCCCAGAATGGCGCCTGGGCCATGAACCGCAACACGCTCGCCACAATCCGTAAGATCAAGGACACGACCGGCCAGTACCTGTGGCAACCGTCGCTGCGTGAGGGCGCACCGTCGACGCTGTTGGGCCGCCCGGTGCTGGAGATGGTCGATTTCCCGGATATCGCGGCTGGCGCCTATCCGATCGTGTTCGGTGACTGGTCGGGATACCGGATCGTCGATCGCGTCGACATGAGCATTCTCAGCGATCCGTACAGCCGCGCCAAGAACGGCATCAACGTCTTCCATGCCCGCAAGCGCGTCGGTGGCGATGTCACCAACCCCGACCGCTTCGTGAAGCTGAAGATCGCGGCCTCCTGACGAAGCACCGGCGCCGGCTCCACGCCGGTGCTGACGGGGCGCAGCAGTTTCTTCTCCGGCCGCTGCGCCCCGAACCCTTCCCGCCATCAGGATTGCCCGCATGCTCGAGATCATCACGCCCGCGACAGAAACGCGCCTGATCTCGATCGAGGCGGCGCGCGTCGCGATCGGTCTTGCCGATGACGACGCCAGCCAGGACGCAGCGCTGGAGCCGCTGATCGATCAGGCGAGCGCGGCCACAGTCGCGTTCATCGGCCAGCCCCTGGCGCGCCAGACCTATCGCGAGACCGTGTTCTCCCGGCTCGCATCCGACTCCTTGATCCTCTCCCGCTTCCCGGTCGCTTCGATCGCCTCGGTCGGGGTGGATGGTGCTGACATCGATCCCGAAGGCTACCGGGTCGACCTCGCCACCGGCATCGTGCACCGCCGGAGCCCGACGCGCTGCGGCCCATGGTGGCCTGCCGGCGAGACGGTGGTTGAGTACGCGGCCGGCCACGAGTTGCCCGACGATCTCCCTGCGGACATCCAGCGTGCCGCCATTCTCATGGTGCGCCAGGCGCACATGGGCGCCGGCCGCGATCCTCTCCTTCGCAGCGAAGACACCGACGGCGTTGCCTCCTTCTCCTACTTCGCCGCTGGTGCTGCAGCCGTCCCTCTTGAGGCGCAGGCGCTGCTCTCGCCGTATCAGCTCCCGGCGGTGGCGTGATGAACGCCCTGACTGCCGCCCTCGATCGCCACCTCGCCAGTCGAGGCCAGAACGTCACCCTGCGCCGTCGAATCGGCACGGGGAACACGTTCGTTGATTTGCCGATCAGGGCGCGCGTCTCCGGCTACGGGACTGCTGATCTCAACAGCGGCGTGAAGGTCACCGACTCCGCATTCATTGCCAGTCCCACGCCGATCGTCGCCGCAGGTGCTGCCTGGCCTGGCGCTGCCGGCGGCAGCCAATGGCCGGTGATCGGTGACTGGCTCGTCGTCAACGGACGACAGCGCGCTATCGCTCAGGTGCAGCCCGTGGTGATCGGTGACGCCGTCGTGCGCATCGAAGGTCGGATCAGCGGGTGACCGGCCATGCTGCAAATCACCCCCGAGGGAAGGAAACTGATTTGGGCGGCGCTCGGCGGAGCGTTCCGTGACCCATGGCGGCAGCGCGGGAAGATCACGCTCGCCGGCCCACAACCCGCCAAGGCGAAGCCTCGCAAGCTCAATCGGGATAGGCAAGCGCGCTTCGTCGACAACTGCGTGACGATCATGGGCGACGGCACGCCAAGCCATTTCGAGTTCGAGGGAGCTTGCAGGAGCGGCATCAGATCCGGCCTGTGTGAAGAAGGCTGGTCATGGCGAGAAGCCGATCGGGCGGCGGCAATAGTCGTAGAGACGGCGCTGAACCGGATCGGAGCGATTCGCCCAACCTGGGCAGAGGCGCAAGCCGACTTCGCGATAGATCCGATGATCGAGCGCGTTTTCTGCGCTCACTGCGGCATGAGGATCCCGCCGGATCGGGTCTCTTCCAATGGAACGCCGGTCAAATGGTGCTCCGACGAATGCGGCCACGTCGCTCGCACCATCCTCAAGAATAAATCAGGCGAGCGCGTTTCGAGGGCGGAGCATTTGGCGCGCTGCTCGGTCGCAACGCAGCGTACATTGGAGGAGCGAGCCACCGACTGCGCTCATTGCGGCAAGCGCTTCCTGACACGTCGGACCGATATCAAGTACTGTTCGCAGGCCTGCTATCACGCTGGCCAGGTCTATCTGCACCCGCGCCAATGCGAGATGTGCGGGACTGAGTTCAAGCCGGCCAATGGCGGGGAGAAGCTGGGCCGCTACTGCTCCAACGAATGCAGCGGCCTCGCCCGGCGTCGCACTGATCTAGAGCGGTCATGCCCCGTCTGCTTCACGGGCTTCCGGCTGCGCTCTGTCAGCGACCGCCGCAAGTTCTGCTCCCTGCCTTGCTCCATCACCGCCCGCCGCCTCGGTGCGGCAGGCATCATCTGCGAGGCGGTGACCTGATGCCGATGCGTGCCCCTCGTATCTGTAGCTGCGGCAAGGTCGTGCCGTCAGGCCAGCGCTGCGCCTGCCAGCGCGCGAAGGCCAAGGCGCACGACGCCAAGCGTGGCTCCGCCGCGAGCCGCGGCTACACCGGCAACTGGCGCAAGGAGAGCAAGGCCTTCCTCGCCCTGCCAGGGCACGAGCGCTGCGCCTGCGGCTGCGGTCGCGTGGCCAACATGGTCGACCACATCCGAGCACCCAAGGGCGATCAGGCGCTGTTCTGGGACCGATCGAACTGGCAGCCCTTCAACGTCGACTGCAACAGGCGGAAGGCCATCAGGAGCGAAGGAGGCTTCGGGAGGCCCATGGCCATGCACGAGCCGCGTGCATGCCGGCCAGACACCCCGGGGCGGGTCGAGACTTTCGGCCAGGGGGGTGAGACCGCTTGGGGGCCAGCGCGCGACATCAGCCCGAATTCGGATCGCAGGGATAAGTCACGATGAGAGGGAGAAAAGCGAACCTGATGCTGGTTCCGCCGGCGGAGGAGGATGGAAAAACGGACAAGTTGTCCGATTTCACCCCGCCGTCGCACGTCCCGCCGCCGGCCCGCGCCGAATGGAACCGGGTGTGCGCCGATCTGGCGGCGCGCGGCCTGCTCTCGGAGATTACGCTGCCGCTGGTGACGAGCTACGTGCTCGCCATCTGGCAGGTGGCGCTCTGCGTCCGGGCGATCAAGCGGGATGGCTCTTTCATCAAAGGCAAGGCCGGCGAGATGCGGGTGCATCCGGCTCAGCAACTTATGTCGAAGAGCCACGAGCTCATCGTGCGGCTTGGTTCCGAGCTCGGGTTGAGCCCGACCGCTCGCGCCCGTGCGCATTTCAAGGCCGCCCCGGAACCGCAGGGAGGCGCCGATGACTGGTCCGACATGGATTTATGACGGGTCGGACATCCCCGATCCGTTCGGCTATGGCGAGCGGGCGGTGAAGTTCCTGCGGCTGCTGAAGCACCCGAAGAGCCGGGCGCCGGGCAAGGCATTCCAGCTCGATCCATGGCAGGAGCGGATCGTGCGCCGCATCTATGGCCCGGCCCATGCGGACGGCCAGCGGAAGACGCGCGTGGTCTATCTGCAGGTCGGCCGCGGCAACAGAAAGACCAGCCTCGGTGCTGTGCTGGCGTTGCTGCATACATTCGGCCCGGAGCGCATCCCCGGCGGCCAGGTGCTCAGCGCGGGGGCGGATCGGAAGCAGTCTCGCATCGCTTACGTCGAAGCCATGTCGATCGTCCAGGCCGTGCCGCAGCTCGCCGCGAAGGCGCAGCCGCAGGATTCACGGAACCGGCTGGTGCATACCACCAGCAGGAGCGTGTACGAGGCGATCAGCGCGGACGCGGCGACGCAGTATGGCCGCTCGCCGAATTTTGCCCTGATTGACGAGCTTTGGGCGCACAAGAAGGATGCGCTCTGGCAGTCGATCCGATCGGCCATGGGCAAGGTGCCCGGCACGCTCCTCGTCATCACGACCACAGCCGGCAGAGGCGACGCCACGCCGGACTTCCCGATCTTCGACTATGCGAAGAAGGTAGCGGCCGGCGAGATCGTAGACGATGGCTTCCTGCCGATCATCTTCGAGGCGCCGAAGGGCTCGGACTGGCAGGATGAAGCTGTCTGGCACGCTACCAATCCCGGAATGGTTCATGGCTATCCTGATCTCCCCGGGCTCCGGCAGGAGGCGCGGGAGGCCCTGCATCGGCCTTCGGACCGCGAGGCCTTCCAGCAGTTCCACCTCGGGATCCGGCTCGATCATTCCGCCGCGCCGTTCGTGGATTCGGACACCTATGATGCCGGGGCCGAGCCGATCGATCTCGACGAGCTTCGCGGCCGGTCATGCTGGCTTGGCGTCGACCTGTCATCGTCGGGAGACCTCACCGTTATCGTTGCGGCTTTCCCCGACGAGGCCGGCGGCTACACGGTCCTGCCCTTCTTCTTCTGCCCTGGCGACAATCTGCGCCAACGGCAGGAGCAATCCGGCGCGCCCTATGTCCGATGGGCTGCCGATGGCTTGATCGAAGCGACGCCGGGCAATGTCGTCGACTTCCGGCGGGTAGAGCAGCGCATCCGCGACCTATGCGACGAGTACGACGTGCGCGAGATCGCGATCGATCCGGCGCTGGCACGGAACACCTTGAACAACCTCACGGAGGACGGATTCCCAGCAGTCGAGCACCGGCAGGGCTCGCTCTCCATGATGCCGGCCATTGCGGAACTGGACCGCGCCCTGACAGCAAAGCGGTTCCGGCACGGCGGACACCCGGTGCTGCGGTGGACCTTCATGAACGTCGAGGTGGAGACGAATTCGCACGGGCACATGACGCGCCTGGCCAAGGGCAAGCGCCATGCCTCGATCGACGGCGCCGTGGCCTCCGCCATGGCGGTGAACCGGGCATCGGCCGGCGCCGGCGGCAGCGTCTATGAGACCGAGGACAGGCCGGAAGGCCTGCTGGTGATCTGATGGCGCGCGATCGGATCATAGAGGTGGTGATCGCACGCCATCTGTCGCCGGAGGCGCGGGCGGCGAAGCTGGCTGCCTTCGCAAAGGAGAAGCTGGCGGAGGCGCAGGCGGCGCACCGGGCGCGACGGGGCACCGTGCCGCCGCATGAAACGATTGTCGACCATCGACGCGGCGCCTCGGTGGATTCGGTCAAGCCGGATGGTGAGATCGTCTTCGAATTCGAGCTGATCCGCACCACTCTGCTCAGCATCGCGGACATGCTGGCGCAGGCCTCACCAGTGCTGACTGGTGAGTATCGGCGCTCGCACATCCTGTTCGCCGACGGCCAAGAAACGACGCCCGAAAGCGCCCCGGCCGCCGCGCAGGAATTCGCATTCGTCAACGTCACGCCCTACGCGCGCCGGATCGAGGCAGGGATCAGCAAGGCCGCACCCGAAGGCGTCTATCAGGCCGTCGCGGACATCGCCGCCAAGCGCTTCGGCAATGTCGCGCGGGTCCGCTTCACGTTCCGATCCGTCACCAGCGGCCGGGCCAAGGCCGATCGCCAGCCCGCGATCACGATCATTCCGAGGTGAGCCATGGCGCACAGGCAGGTTGAAGAAGCCGTGGAGGCGCGGTTGCGGGCGAACTGGTCCGGCGCCGCGATCCATGCCGAGAACGATCAGGAGACGACGCCGGGCGATGGGTCTGCCTTCGTCACGGTCCAGTTTCCGTTCAGCGAGACGAAGCGCTGGCCGCTCGGACAGCGCATGTATCGCGAGGAGGGCCGCTTCCGGCTGGTGATGAGCGTTCCGACCGGGACCGGGAAGGCCGCGCTGCGCACATGGGGCGAAGAGCTCTCCGCCCTGTTCCGCGATGTCAGCTTTAACGGTGTGACGTGCCAGGCGCCAGGCTCGCCCGCGACGATCGATGACGGCGAAGGGGGATACCACGTCGCCGCTTTCACCTGCCCCTATCACTTCACCTTCCAGGAGGCCTGACCATGGCAGCCGCAGAGGAAATCTCTGTCATCAGGATCCGCGGCGTGTCGGAAGGCATCGCCGAGACCACCGCGAAACTGAAGCAGCTCGGCGCGGCTCAGGACGGGCTCGCCGTCGCAACCGACAAGCTCGAAAAGCGGCAGCTCAGCGCAGCCGGAGCATATGATCGCCTGCTCCGATCCGTGGATGACAACTATCGGCTTCAGTCGCGCTACGAACAGGGTGTGCGGACGCTCGATCGTGCATATGCTCAGGGCCTGATCGATGTCCAGAAGCGCGCCGATGCCATGCGGCTGCTGGAGCAGCGCACAATCGGTCTGACGAAGGCCAACGACAACCTCGCCGTGTCGACCAACCGGCCTGGCTCCGGCGCCGTCGGAAACATCGCCGCGCAGTTCCAGGACATCGGCGTCCAGCTCGCCGGCGGCCAGTCGCCGATGCTGATCGCGCTCCAACAAGGCACCCAATTGACGGGCGCGATGCAGCAGGCCGGTGGCAGCGTCTCAGCGCTCGGCGCCGCCTTCGCCTCGCTGGTCTCGCCGCTCTCGCTGATCACCATCGGGGGCATCGCAGCATTCGGCGCCATCGTCCAGTATGCCAGCAGCGCCATCGGCCAGACGCAGACCGTCAATGATCGGCTCGAAACGCACGCGGAGATCATCAAAAGCATCCGGGATGCCTATGGCGAGGCGGCGAGCGGCGCCGAGCTCTTCGGCCGAGAATCCAGCCGAGTGCTGGAGACGCAGCTTCGCGCCACGACTGACAAGCTCCGCGAGGATTTCAAGCGGCTCGCCGGCGATCTGTCGCGCTCGGTTACGAACGCCATGCCGAGCAGCGCCACGCAGTTCGGCGTGCCGCAGGACTTGGTCCAGTGGGAGTTCTTGGCGGCGCCGAAGTTCAAGGCGTTCTCGGATGCCGTGGTGCAGCTCCGGCAGGAGTTCGAAGCCGGCACGCCAAGCATTCGCGCCTTCCGCGATCAGGTTGCGGCGATCGGCTCGTCCAGTAGCGACGCGAAGGTGCGCCAGCTTTCCGGCGAGCTGCTGAACCTGACGAACGACGCCTTCAAGGTCGAGCAAGCCCTTGGCGCCTCGGAACGCGCGGTGCGCGCTATGAGCGCGGCGGCCGGCTCCGGCATCGGCAATCTGGCGGCCTATGGCAAGGCTTTGTCGGATCTCGCCGGGCTCGGCCTGCCGAACCTCAGCGACCGGGAGAAGGCGGCGCAGGCCTATAGGAGCGCCGTCGACCAGTCGGGCGGCTTTGAGGAGCGCACCGCGGCGGCGCGCGAATACGAGAAAGCCCTGAAGCGGATCGGCGAGCGCGAGGCAGAGGAAGCGGCCAAGAAAGCTTCGCGCGGCGGCGGCCGGTCCAGCACCGCAAGCGAGGACGCATTCCAGCGCGCATTGGTCACGGCGGAAGGCCGGACCCGCCAGCTGCAGGAAGAGCTCCGGCTGGTCGGGCAGAGCGGCGCGGCGCTGGAGGCGTCCAAGCTGGCGATCGAGCTGGAGACGGCCGCGAAGAAGCGCGGGCTCGATATCAGCGCGGAAATGTCGGCATCGATCCAGAAAGAGGTCGACGCACGTCGGCAGGCCGCACAGGCGCTCGGCGAGGCCAAGCTCGCCTATGACCTTGAGTTTGAGCGCGCGCAGATCGGCAGGACGGATGGTGAGGCCAGGATCGCGCAGCGGCTCCGGCCGCTCGGCTTGGACATGTCCTCGCCGCTCGCCGACACAATGCGGATGAACGACTATCTGCGCGAGACGAAGGACTTGCTCACCACGGCCGGCAGTGGCTTCCTGCAGGACATGCGCGCCGGCAAGACCGCAGCCGAGGCGTTGCAGAACCAAGCCACCAGGATCGTCGACACGCTGCTTCAAGCCGCGCTCAATAAGGCCATCACTGGGCTGTTCGGCAGCATCATGGGAGGCTTCGGCGGCGGGGGCTACAATTTCTTCGGCACTGCTGGCGGCCCTTTCAGTTTCGGCGCCGGCGGCTATTCCGGTCAGGGGCCATACTTCGACAAGGGCGGTTACACCGGCCCCGGCGGGCGGCTCGACCCTGCCGGTATCGTGCACCGCGGCGAGTTCGTGTTTTCGAAAGCGGCCACGGACTGGCTTGGCGTCGGCAACCTCGATCGCCTGCATCGCAGCGCCCTGCCTGGTTTCGACAAGGGCGGGTACGTTGGGGCGATGGAGGGGGCTGGAATGTCGCCCTCCGGGATGGGCGGAAAGCCGATGATCTGCGAGAGGGCTGCGGCATGACCTCAATCATGATGTGGGTGAGGAACGATGGCATCACGATGCTGTCTGACGGCGTGGCCTATGACGCCGATGGGATCGTTCGCCAGATACATCAGAAGCAATTGCTGGAACCGACTTGGGGCGGCGTCGTCGCTGCGTCAGGCGCTGGCTCGACACTCATGTACCTCCAGATATTCTTCCAGCTTGCGCCACGCGATCCGCCGCAGGGCTTCGACGAACTGCTAGAGCATCTTCCGGACGCTGCGCGCTTCGTGAAGGAGCAGCTCGAGCTCGGCGACGCCCAACATACAGCCAATGAGTTTATCTGGCTGATCGGCGGCTATTCAGATGAGCGGCAGCGATACGAGGGGTATCAGCTCGCAACCGTCGGCTGGGATGGCTACGAGGCATTTTCGCTCATGCCGATATCTGCCTACGCAAAGCCGGAGGCATCTGAAGCGGCGCTGCGGGAACAGGGGATCGACCCGCGCGAGCCATTCACCGAGCATCCTGCCACCTTCGGCCTGAAGCTGATGCTGGCGCAGCGGAAGTCTCCCATGCCGCTCCACCATGGCCGCGACCTCATGGGCTACGGCGTGGGCGGAATCTGCCAGCTAACCCAGTTTCAGAAAGACAACCTCTCGTCGCAAATAGTGCTCCGCTGGCATGACGAGATCGGCAAGCCGATCGATCCGGAGGCCGGGTTCAGTTACACGACGCTGAGCCAGCCCGCGAACGACGACGAACTCAGCCAGGAGGCCGGCGCATGAACGTCGAAGACTACGCCGCGCTCGGCCGGCTGGAGGGCGCGGGCCACGCGAAGGCGATGTTCGCCAACTGCCTCGGCGCGGAGCCGGCGGTTGTTGCGCTGTTCGAAGTCGAGCGGCTGAAGCTCATCGTCGAGCGGATGGCCGCGCTGCACGCGGACGGGGCCACGCCGGACGATCTCGCGGCATATGGCGAGGCGGTCAACAGGCGGTTCGCGGAGGCCGTCGCAGAGATCGCGTTGGACGCTCGGCTTGCCGCAGCGTCTCCCCCGCCTGCTCCGCCACCGGGCAACCGCAAGGCCCGCCGCGCGGCGAGGAAGGGGCTGCATTGAAGGGGCCAGACAAGCAAAAGGCCCCGCGTCCGGGGCCCTGCTTCGCGGCCTGATTCGGCTCTGGTCCGGTGGCTGATGCCGTGGACGCTGGCGCTGGCTCAGGAAGCCCGCTCGCGCGATGAGGTGTTATCGCACGAGCGAGCCGTCGCCGCAAGCGCCAGCCAAGCCGCGACCATGAGCATCCCAGCGCGCACCTTGGCGCCTATGCCCTCGCAGCCGGCATAGACGTTGCCGACATAGGCGAGGAAGCGCAGGCGAGCCGCGGCCTCCTCCATGCTCGCCGGGTGCGTTTCGGTCAGCACCGCAAAGGCGTCGTCAAACGCCTCCTGCGCCGCCACGTCGTCGTCGCCGATCTCCGCAGCTACCCATACCGCGCAGTGCTCGATCTGCGCGCGGACGATGGCGCTGGTCATGACGCCACCGCCGTTTCGATGCGTTCGATGATCATGCTGGTGATGAGCTCGGGCTCGCCGCGGATCACCGCGAGAGAGGCGAACCGAGCATCAGCCTCGGTCAGCCAGGCGCCGAGCCAGGGGCGCGGCATCGGCCATTCCGCGTCCTCAGGAAGCGGTGCGATCCAGAGTACACGGGTCGACGGTGGCGAACCGACCGGGACGATATCGCGGACGCGGTGGTAGCCGGGCTGGAAGGTCGCGCTCATGACAGCGGCTCCTGCTGCGCGACCGCCCGATAGTTGCGATCGAGCTGGCGCACCGCGTCGCCGAGGTGCAGCAGCGCGTGGTGCAGCGCCTCGTCCTGCTCCTCAGTCAGCAGGTAGACGCGGTAAGCCGACGCGATGCCGTTCGGGATCTGGAAGTGACTGGCTCTCTCAGCAGTGACCCGCTCAAGGACGCCCCGGTGCACAATGCCGAGCACCGCTTCAGCGCCGCTCAGCTCGGCGATATCGGCCTCCAGCGCGTCGAACGCGTTCGCTCTGCAAGCGTCGGTGCTCATGACCGCACCGCGCTGACTGCAGCATGCATCTCTGCTGCCCTGGCTTCCAACCGCGCGGCGGACTCCTCCATGATCCGGATCAGCACCGTGGCATGGGCAAGCATCGCATGCTCGTGCGTGCCGGCCTTGGCGCTGAGTTCGGCCACCTTGCAGTAGGTGATCTCCCCGAGCAGCCGGAGATCGCCCGCTCGGGCTATCAGGTCATTCGCGATGTCTGTCAGTGGTTCCGGCAAGCCGATCCCGGCCGCCGAACTGGTGCTCGTCGTCATGGTGGTGTCCTCGTGCTATGGATTCAGAGCAGGCGAGGGGCGGTTACATGGCCCCGGAAAGGTTTGGGGTGCGTCGCCAAAACGCTTTACTTTTCAATGAGGCGGTTTCGCCCCAAACCTTAAGCTAAGTCGTTGAATTCGCTTAAAAGCCGCGCTTCCCTAGGGAGCGCCATTGCGGCCAAATGAGCCTGTTTTATAAGGCTTTTTTCTTCTTCCCGTCCCACCTCAGAAACCGGTGGGACAATTATCGATCCAGCCTGAAGCTTCATCATCGCTGAATCCGCCATTAGCGGCTTACGCGCTGCGCGGGCGTAGCGCTCGACCTCCTCAAGCGTCTTGTGGCCGGTCACCGATATGAGCTCGTGCGGCGTTGCCTGGCTCTCCGCCAGCCTTGCCGCGATAGCCTTGCGCAAGCCGTGGGCGCGCCCAGGCACGCCGGCATCCTTGCAGCGTTCGCGAAACCAGTTGCCAAAGCCGTTCGGCGTGAACGGCTCGCCATACTGCGTCTCGAGAAAAGCTTCCTCGCCGTGGGGGGTGACTTCGATTGCCTCAAGCAATCGCGGATCGGCCGGCATGTCGATATCAACCGGTGAGCGATGTTCGTTCTTGGCTTGCTGGAAACGCAGTCGGCCATTTTGGATATGGGATGGGCCGAGCCGAACCGCGTCCTCTCTACGGCCTGCGGAGTAATAGAGCAGCATCATCGCGAGCCGGGGCTTTGTGCCGAGCGGCCAACGCTTTTCAAACTTCAGGACTTCGTCGACCGTCCATGAGTGGTGGCCGTTGGTCTTGTACTTCACCAGCTTCACATCACGCGCCGGGTTGGTCGGAACCTCTTCGGCTTCAACTGCCCAGCTGAACAGCGCCTTGAGAGCCTTCAAGCGCTGATTGGCGGCGCCCCTTTTCTCCAATTCGTCCCGCAGTCGGCGGACATGCTTCGACTCCATACGATCGGCGGGCAGATTGCCTTTCGTCTGGCAAACGAGATCGAGCGCGCGCTTGCGCCAGGACTGAGTGGATGTGTCTAGCAGCTTGAACTCCGGACTGGCGTAGTAATTCCCGCAGAGCTCGCGGAAACTGCCTTTCTCGACCTTCTCTAGGCCAGTCACGCTGGCTGCTGGCTTGCCCGCGAGCGCGTCGCGATAGGCGCTCCAGAAGGCATCCGAGCCGTATTCCTGCGTCAGGCGGACCTTCGGCCTACCTGGCACGCGAACATACCACCGCACGTTGCCGTGCCGGTCGACGTCTTTGCTGAGCCGGGGCGGGTTCGGACGTGTGACCTGAGACCCTGATCTTCCTCCAGATTTGAGTAGAGTCCGTCACTCACGGAGACGGACGATGCGCCCCTCACGATTCACGGAAGAGCAGATCATCGG
>NZ_JBHSLW010000024.1:0-6830 GCF_042657265.1 Allobosea eneae | reverse complement strand
AGCTGACGCCGCCAGCCGCGGTGCGCCGCAGTGCCTCCTGGATAGATCTGATCGGCAGGGCCAGCGAGCCTGGGTTGCTGTCGGATCCAGTGCTCTGGTGGATGACGAACTGCGTCGTGTTCGGCAGATTGCCGTTTAGAAATTCAACCGAGAAGCCGTCGAAGACCAGGATGCCGACAGACCCTGGGATCAGCGCGCCAGCGGGAGCGGGCGTCGTCGCACCATGAAGGCGGATGGTTTGGGCGCCAGGCAGGCCCGTCACAGCCAGCGTCGCGAGGCCAGTGTTAATTGCCGTGAAGCGTACGAAGAGCGGTACGTTGATCAGTTCGGACCAGCTCGCCGGCGCCGGATCGAGCGTGATCGTCAACGCATCGGCGGTGCCGGCCGCCTGGCGATAGTTCATCCTGTGAGATCGGATGGCCTTGGCCGCCTGCGCGAGATCGGCGCCGTCGCCCGCCAGGCCGGATTTCTCGATCACGGCCATGAGCTCTTCCTGCTCGGCATTGAGGTGCGTCGCGGTCACGACGGTGCCCGGCAGGCCGGCGACCGTGTCCTTGCTGCGGAAGCCGCGGCGCCCGCCGCCGATATCGACCGCCGTGAGGTGGACGATGCGATCCATGTCAGAGGCTCCCGTAGTCGAACACGACCTCGGTGTGCGCCGGCTTCAAGCGGCGGATATCGCAGTCGATGTCGCTGATGATGAGGTCGTAGAGGCGATCGCCGGCCTGGCCTTCGCCGGCCTCGAACAGGGTCTCGCCGGTAAAGGCGAGGTGGACCGTCCAGATGAACTGCTCCGGCCAGTCGATGAGCTCGTCACCGGCGACCATTTCTCCAGCATAGCTGCAGCGGTTCTCGCTGATGGTGATGGCAACGCCGCGCTTGGCCGCGAGCCCGATGAAGTAGGCCCGGGATGCGCCGCCGCGCGCCGTCCAGCGCTGATGCGCCAGCTGGCGTCGATCGCCGAGCGACATGGTCGACGGATCGCGCCCGCACGGATCCGGTCCGAGCACGCGCTCGAAATCGGTCAGGCAGACGGTGGCGAGGCGCGGATCGACCTCGCGCAGCATGTCCTCGGCCAGCTGCTCGACATCGGCAATGCCGCCGGCGAGCGGGGCGAGCAGCGCGGCGATGACGCTGTCGCGATCGCGGCGCCAGATCCAGCCCGGCGGCAGCAGCGACAGCAATTCGCCCAGGACCTGGTCTTCACTGCGGCTCATGGCGCAGGGTCCCAGGTGAAGGCGCCAGGGACCGGCAGCCGGTCACGCGCCGGGACGACGTCGGCCGCGGGCAGCGTGAGATAGTGACGGTACTCGCCGCTCGCCGCGCTGATCGCCTCGGACAGGCGGGAGCGGGGAAAGCGCTCGCCAATCTCGGCCTCGGCCGCGAAATGCGCCTTGGCGCCGGCCTCGACCGCGGCGCGGATCGGCAGCGTGTCCGGCACCACGGCGAGCTGGATCGGCACGGGCAGCAGCACGACCGGGCGAACATAGACCTCGGCCGTCACCGGCCGCAGCACGTCGAGATGTGCGGCCATGGCGTCGAGTTCGGCCGGGATCGGCACGGCAGGCGCGACCGCCGTGCCCATGGCGACGACGACGCCGACCGATCCGGGCCCGACCCAGAGCGGCACGGTCGCGACCTTGATCGCCGCAAAGCTGTTCTGGATCCAGAGGCGATAATCGTGCTTGGCGCCGCCATGGCCGGGCTCGCGGATCTCGGCGAGGACGCGGGCGAGCAGCGAGGCGTCGCTCTCTTCTTCGGCGCCGCCGGCCATGCCATCGCCATCGAGCACCGCCGCCTGCGGATCGAGCCCGGCCAGGACACTGACGATCGGCAACGTTGCGCCGCCCGCCGTGTTGCCGAGCAAGCCGCCCTCGGCCGCCTCCAGCGCGATCGTGACGGTGCCGCCGATGCCGACGACGCCGGCGGCCGAGGTGATGGCCAGGCCGCCGCCCGGCAAGCGCATGTCCAGCTCGGCCGGGACGACCGTGCCGGCGATGCCGCTGAATTCGGCGAGGCCCACGGCCTTGGTCGCCGGGCGCCGATGGACGCCCCAGATAGCAGCGTGGCGGATCAGGAACTCGGCTTCGGCCGTGTCCGGCATCAGCTGGTCGACATTCCAGCACAAATGCAGATGCGTGCCGTAGAGGCCCTGCGCCTGTGCCCGCACGATCGCCGCCAGCAGGCCCTTTTCCGAGCGAACGGCGCGGGCAATCGCCGCCGGGCTCGCTTCCGGCCGGATGCGTTTCAACGCGGCTTCAAGGCGGCCCTCCGCGCGGCGGGTTAGTTCGTCCGGGGTGGGCAGCGGCGCGGGCATCAGCCAGCCGCCTGCATCAGCTCGAGCTCGTCATCACCGATCCGGCAGGTCAGTGCCAGCCAGCCGCGGCGAACCCAGCTGGTGGTGATCTGCGCCGGCGTGCCGAGCTCGATCCGGGCCCAGGCCAGCGCCTCGCTGGCGACGTCCTGGACGAAGAGCTCGGTCAGCTCGTGCTGCTTGGCGCGATCGAGCAGCCAGAGCCGCGAGCCGGCGCGGCGGCCGTAAGGATCGAGCGCATCGCCCGACCAGCCGCGGCGGATGACGAAGGAGGCGGAGATGTTGAGGGCGTCGCGGCCCTGCGGCAGGGCGTCGTCAGGCCGGGCGCGCCGGTCGCTGCCGAGCGAGAGCAGCATGGGGGTGAGCGCGGTATCGTCGAGCAGCAGATCGCCATCCTCGCCCAGCTCGGCATCGGCCGTGCGAGTCTCGGGGTCGAAGATCAGCGCTGCGTCGAGGAAATCGGCGGCCATGGCGCGAATAATGTCGCGCGCGCGCAAGCCCGGACACGGCCCCGCGCGGGGCCGTCAGACGCCCGGCTCAGGGTCAGGCCCAACGACCACCGGGACCGAGCTGAAGATGCCGTCTGCCTTCACCACCAGCCAATTCGGCCCGCAGACCAGCTTGACATAGGTCGGCCGCACGACGACGCGGGGCGCCGTGGCTGCCGCCCCGACCTTGTTGACGATCCTGTCCTCCAGCACCTCGTCGGTGGCGTCCTTCACCTTCGACTTCACCCGCTTGCGGCTGGTGCTCTCGATCGAGCCGTCCTTCTTCACATGGACGCGGTCGGCCTTGAGGTTGTGGAGCGCGACCTCACCCTCCTCGAGGCCGCCCATTCGGTTCCCGGGCGCCTGCAATGGCAAGGCGACCAGGTCGCCCTGATCGCCGCCGACCGCCAGCACGATCGCTTCGCCGCCGGGCGGCGGCCTGCTCGAGACACCGGAGACGCCGAGCACCTCGACATCGGTGCGCTCGACATGGCGATGGACCTCGACAGTGGCGGTCTGGCTGCCGCCCTTGTCATTCGTCGAGCGCACGGCGGCGCGGGCGACGATGCCGCGATAGGCATGCGGGATCTCGGCATCGGACATCGGCGCCTCCTTCAGAGTGGCTTGGCGGTGCCGTCGAGCCCGCCGGGCTTGCTGCCGCCCTTCGACTTGCCCGACTTCTTCTGGCTGCGGCGATCGCCGACCGGCTGCAGGTCGAAGGCTTCCTTGCCGGTGACCCGAAGCCGGGTCATCTCGCCGCGCTCGTCATAGGTGATCGAGACGCCGGCGATCAGCTGCTCGGAGGAGAGGCCGGCATAGTCGTCCTCGACGAAGGCGACCGTGTTCATCTTCCAGGGCTTCTGCTCGGGCCCGCCGGTGATACCCCGGTAGGAGTAATCCATCTTGTCGCCCTTGGCGCGGCGGGTGCGCATCTCCCACTCGGCCTGCTTCTGGGCGTCGACATCCTTGGCCTGGGTGCGCGACATCGCGATATGCGGGCGCCACCTGGTCACATCCGGATCCTTGGCGTGGCCCATGACGTGCGCGCCAGCGCCGCCCGGCTTGTCGAGCGGTGAATCGGTCGCCGGCGGCTTCTGCTCCGGCGGATCGTCCTTCGGCTCCTCCGAGACGTTGAGCGCGGCCGTCGCCGGTCGGCGGCCGCCATTCTTCTCGCTCTGGCCCTTCACGAAATAGTCGCTGAAGCGCTCGCGGGCCGAGAAGGTGGCGCGTACCCGGATGACGTTCCCGGGGAAATGGATCTCGTCGATCGCCTTCTCTTTGCCGGAGCGGGTGATCAGGATGCCGCCGACGCGGTCGCTGGTGATGATCACGGCGCGCTGTTTGGCGTATTTCGCCAGGGCAGAGATCACCGTCTCGCCGGCCTCGACCGTCGCCTTGTCGAGCACCGGCGAGGTGTCGACGTCGCATTTGACGGTGATGCCGAAGGGCGCGCAGAGCTTCTTGGCGAACTCCTCGAGCTTGATCGACTTGTATTCGTGCTTGCCGCGCGGATCGGGCGGACAGTCGACCAGGTCGCCGGTCTTGTCGCGGCCGCTGATCGTGACATAACCGCCGCCCTGCTCGCCGGCTTCGGAAGTCACGTCGTCGATCCAACCGATCAGCCAGGTCTCGCCGTCGATCGTGATCTCGGCCTTGCGGCCCCAGTTCATCGGCTCGCCGTCGCCGGCCGGCGTCGTCCACTCCCAGGTGCCCTTGGCCCGCTCGTCGTCATGGACGGTGAGCTCGAAGGAGGCGGCGAGCTCGCCCATGTCGTGGACCAGCTCGGCCCTGGTCCAGCGGTCGATGGTCTTGCCGTCGATTTTGAGCGCGATCCGGCGCGTCGGGATCTTGTTGGGCAGGTAGACCTGCGTCACGGCTTAAGCACCTCGATCGGCCCGGCGCCGAGCACGGCCGGGTGGCGCAGCCGATTGCGCCGGACAATGTCGTGCAGCATCGGCACGACCTGGCGCGGATCGTCGCCGGCATAGTGCTGCGCCAGCAGCCAGGCGCCGGCGCGCGGCGGCTCGATCGAAAGCACGGCGGGAAGTCGGCCGACCACCTCGGACATGTCGATCGCGAGGCGGGCGCTGGTCGCCTCGAGGCCCTGCCAGAGCGCCGCGACCACGGCCGGCGCCTCGCCGGCAAGGCCGGCGGCGCGGGTGCTGGCGCCCGACAGCGCGAGTTCGGCCCAGCCCTGCCAGGCCTGCGCCTCCTGCCTGCTTTCGAACTCGATCTCCGCCATCAGGCTGACCGCCTCGCTGACGAAGGCGGTCTCGGCCGCGAGATAGATCAGCCGCTCGGTCGCGGTCACCGGCGCGCGGCCCGGCAGACCGGCCGAGGCGAGCGCGGCGCCGGCGGCGATCGCGTCGGAGATCCCGGGCAGCCGGGCCGCGACCGGGTCGGCGAAAGGCGCGAGGACAGCATCCAGCACCGGATTGCCCGAGCCGCCGGGCGGCGGCGGGACGGACGGATCGGCCGCGCGCGCCGCGATCACCGCGGCGATGGTGAACATCAGGCTGGCGCCGGCGCGGGGCTCGGGCGCCGGGGCTTGCGCCGCCGTCCGGGCGGTGCCGGCTGTCCCTGCCGAGGCCAGGCCCGCCGCCTGCAACGCCGCCGATTCCGCGCTCGGGCCGAGGGCGGCCGGCGGCTGCGGCCGGAAGGCGGCGCCCAGGGTCGCCGGATAGCGGCCGACCAGATCCGCGAGGCTGGCGGCGACGATCCTGCGGTCACTGTTGCCGATCGCCCGCGAGAAGGCGCCGGCGAGCCCGCGCGCCAGCGGCACCAGCACGGCCGCCTGGACGACGGCGCCGACGATGTTCGAGGCGATCGAGAACACGGTGCCGACCGCGCCGACCGCGAAGGAGAAGATCGACAGCGGCATCAGCGCGACCGAGAGCACCGAGCCGATCAGGCCGGTGGCGGCGCCCAAGAGACCGCCGACCGCGCCGAGCAAGCCGGTGAGCGAGCCGAAGGCACCGCCCAACAGCCCGCCGAGGAGGCCGCCGGCGAGCCCGCCGAGCGGGCCGTCGCCGGTCGGGTCGAACTCGCATTCGACGCGGGCGACCCGCAGCTCGTCGGCGGCAAAGGAGATCTCGGCCGGGCGCAGCAGCACGCAATCGATCGGCCCACGCCAGGGATGCATCAGCGTGCCCGAGCCCGGTGACCTGAAGGCGCGGCCGAGCGCCTCGGCCTTCGAAACATAGTCGTCGCCGATGATCAGGCCCGAGAGCCGGATCGGCCCATCGAGGGGCCCGGTATCGTCATGGGTCTTGAGGTCGAGCCCGGGATAGAGCGTCGCATGGATGCGCCGGCCGACCGTGTGGCTGGCGTCGATCACCCAGAAGGTGACGCCGCGCCAGGCGGCCGGGCGCAGGCCCGGCAGCAGCGAGCCCGGATTGGCGAAGTTCAGCATCAGGCGCGCCCGAGCATGGCGCCGCGGTTCGGCGTCACCGGCACGGCCGGATTGGTCGACTGGACGTTGACGACACGAGCGCCCTCGGTCGCCTCGACCACGATCTTGCCGCCGACCTGGACATTGCTGTTCGCGGCGGCGGTCTTGGCGAAGCCGTTCGACCCGCCGATCGAGCCGCCGGCCGGCGCCGGGCTTGAAGTCGGGTTGAAGCCGCCGCCGAGCGGGTTGCCCATCGGGTCGGTCGCCGGCGCCGGGGCGTTCTTGACGCCGCTGGTCGCACCAGGAGCATCGGAGCCGCCGCCTAGGAAGCCAGGCAGTTTGAACGCACCGGTGATCTCGGCAATCTTACCCTTGATGTAGCCGATGAGGGCATCGAACTTCTGCGCCATGCCGTCCCAGAGCCCCTGGACGGCATTCTGGCCCGCCTGCATGAGCTGCCCGGCGAGGTCGCCCAGGCTGGCGACGATCTTGCCGGGCAGCTGACCCGCCCAGGCAGCAAGCTCTTCCCCCTTCGTCCTGGCGCCATCGAGCAGACCCTGCAAGCCGGACTGGCCCGCCTGCGTGAGCTGGCCGGCGAGGTCGCCAAGGCCGGTGACGATCCGCCCCGGGAGCTGAC